>JBQCEI010000693.1:0-12203 GCA_051960375.1 Aureliella sp.
AGCGCGGAGAAAGATGACGCTGCTTCTTAGCTTGCTACTGGACTTGCGTGACCGGTTTGCCTCCGCCGGTGCCGACTTCGGCGATGCTGCGGCGCATCTGCGTGTCGGCTTCGACGTTCTTGAGCCGGTAGTAGTCCATAATTTTCAGTTTGCGGGATGCGAAGGCTTCGGCGATAGCCTTGGGCACTTCGGCCTCGGCTTCGACCAGTTTGGCTCGGCTCTGTTCGATCATGGCCGACATCTCCTGCTCGGCAGCCACGGCCGCAGCCCGGCGGCTTTCGGCGCGAGCTCGGGCGACGCGCATGTCGGCCTCAGCGCGGTCGGCTTGCAGTCGGGCTCCGATGTTCTCGCCCACGTCGATATCGGCGATGTCGATCGAGACGATTTCGAATGCCGTTTGCGCATCGAGTCGCTTGGCGAGCACCGCCTTGGAAATCACGTCAGGATTTTCGAGCACCACCTTATGATCGGTCGCCGAACCGATAGCGCTGACGATGCCCTCGCCGACGCGAGCGATGATCGTCTCTTCGCCCGCTCCGCCGATGAGCTGGTGGAGGTTGGCGCGCACCGTAACGCGAGCTTTGACTTTGAGCTGAATGCCGTCTTTGGCAACCGCATCGAGCGATTGGCGAGCCGAGCCGCGCGGCGGGCAGTCGATCACTTTCGGATAGACGCTCGTCTGAACGGCTTCGAGCACATCGCGGCCCGCCAGGTCGATCGCCGTGGCTTCGCGGAACGAGAGCGTGATCGTCTTCGACTTACGAGCAGCGATCAGGGCTCGCACCACTTGCGGCACGTTGCCGCCGGCCAGGTAATGCGCCTCGAGCGACTTGCTGGTCAGTTCTTCTTCACCGAGGCCGGCCTGGACCGCCATGATTTTGCTGCGCACGATCGTCCGCGGATCGACGCGGCGCAGCCACATTCCAAACAGATCCCAAAAGCCGATGCGAGCCCGCGTGGTGACCGCTTGAATCCATAGCCAGAAAAACTTGGCCACCATGGCGAACAACAGAATGATCACCATGATGATGACCAACGCAAAGACGATCATCAAAACCGCCTTGGCATCGTTGTCGGCCGCTAGGAGAAACCAATGCATAATCTCGCTCGCTGTTTTCCATGAGAGACAAATCGGTTCGTTCATCACCCTGCGTCAGTAGCGCAAAGTTTAATGGACGGCAAACCGGGGGGATAGTCAGGCTTCAGGCTTCAGGCTTCAGGCTTCAGGGGGCTTAGGGCCAAAGGTCCGTGATCCCTTAGTCCGGCCCGGCGGGCTGGCACACATCATTCAATATGATGCGACTCACCTCAGCCCGTTGGGCTGGGCTAAGGAATGCCGGACCTTTGGTCCAAAAACTTATTAGCCTTAGGTCGTTTCTGAAGTCTGACGCCTGAGGCCTGAAGCCTGAATCCTGAAGCCTGACGCCTTCCGTCCGACGCCTCATCCCTCGACGGGGATGACCTTGGCGAAGGCGGCGCGGATCAGGCGGCTCCAGCGCTGGTAGCCGTCGCGGTTTTGGTGAAGGCGATCTTGCCGGAACAGTTCCGCCTTGGGCTCGCCGTCCGCGTCGAGGTACTCGCTGGCGGTGCTGATGAAGTGCAGGTTCTTGCCTTCCTCGCACGCTTGGCGGAGAGCCGCGTTGCATTCTTTGATCTTTGGCCAGGCGGCCCAGCGGCTGGGCGTCGGCGTGATCTCGATCAGGAAGATCGGCGCGTGGGGTTCGTAGCGACGAGCGGTGGCCACCACGTGCTTGAATAACCGCACGACTTCTTCAGGCGTCTTGTCCGCGGCTCCGCCCGTGATGTCGTTACCGACGAAGATCGCCAGCGCACGGAACTTGTGCGGCTTGATGATTTGATCGGCGAAGACGGCCAGGTCCGAAAACTTCGCGCCGCCGTAGCCGCGCTGGATCACGGGCCAGGGTCGCATGTCCTCGGCGATGTCGTCCCACAGACGAATGCTCGAGCTGCCGATAAACAGCACCGCATTTTCCGGATCGTCCTGCTTGGCGTCGAGCGCTTTGATCCGCTCCATTTCCTTCGCCCACTGCTTCTCAGCCGCCGGACGATACTTTTCCACCAAGTCATCGGCTCGCAGAGAGTTCGACTGGCAGACGACGGTCGACAAGAGACACGCGATCAATACAGTAAGCCGAAGCATGGCGTCGCCTTGCAAGATGCGATCGCAACCTCGCCGCGCCTCACGCATGCGCAGTTGCAACCAAAGAGTGGATGGGTACTTCTGTTCTCAAGCCAAGGCCTATGATGATACTTGTGTTCGGTTCCTGTCGCAATTTAGCAGTCCATTGCCTCAAATTGCCGAGGAACCGATAACTTCGCGACTTCGCGCCTTCGCGTGAGGTCAAAAACAGCCAGACTCACGCGAAGACGCGAAGAAGAAGTAGAGCAGAAGAAGAGGAGAGTTGTTGGATTGCCGCCTGAACGCCCTTTGTTCCCTACAGCGCTTGCGCGTCTGCAGTTGATGCTCACTGACGATGGCAGCTACACGCTGCGCGACGTGCAGCTTGGGGAGACCTACCACAGCGGCTGTGGAGCTTTGGCGGAGTGCCTGCATGTGTACCTGCGCAACAGCGGCGTAGAAGCTTTGCTCGAGCGACGCAACGAGGAGCATCGCTCGGGCGCGATAGCCGCTGCGCCGGTCCGCGTGCTCGAGTTCGGCTTCGGAACCGGCATGGCTTGCTTGCTAACGATGGCGGCAGCCCGCGCGCATGATTGTCCGCTCGAGTATGTCAGCCTCGAACACGCGCTGCTGCCGATCGAAGTGCTCAGCCAGTTGCGAATCGGCGAAGCAGTAAATCTGGCCATTGCCCGCGGCCAGTTGCCAGCCGGCTACGCAGTCGCTTCGGAACTCGAGCGCGATTGGCTGGCGTTTCGAGCCAGCCTGCCGGGCCAGCCGGCAAAAGGGGAACTGCTCTGGAACGCGGGGCAGGGGAGCGCCGTGCGGCTCGTCATCGGCGATGCCGAAGCGTACGCAGCCGCGGCGGGCGAGCGCTCAGCGCAGCCCTTCGATGCACTCTATTTCGACGCATTCAGCCCGGCGACCAATCCGACGCTGTGGACCGAACACTTGTTCGCCAAGCTGACTGGCCTGCTCGATCCGGAGGGACTCTTGGTCAGCTACTGCGTCAGCGGCGCTGTGCGGCGGGGATTAGAGGCGGCGGGCTTTGACGTCGAACGCCGGCCGGGGCCACCGGGTGGCAAGCGAGAAGTTTTGGTAGCGCGACGGCGTTTTGACCGCGGAGTCGCGGAGATCGCGGAGAGATGAAAAAAGCATCGGCCGGGGCCAACGCGATGGTTGGACCCGGCCGAGCAATTCATTCTGAGTGGCGCCGACACTTGGAATGTCGGCGCCGCGACCAGCCGCCGCTCAGCGCTGCTCAGGCAGTTGGTACTGCTGGGCCGGCGCCGGGTAAGGCTGCCCAGGAACTTGGTACGACGGAGCGCCGTACGACTGCGCGGGCGCGATTGCCGGGCGAGGCATTTCGGCCGGCTGCGGCGCGACTGCCGGCTGAGGAGCCGGAGCTGGAGCCGGGTAAGTCGTCTCGGTCGGGTAGGGCGTTTCGGCCGGGCGGGGTGCCGGCTGTGCGCCGCCCGCTTCGTTGCCTTCCTGTCCATGGAACAGGAACAGGAAATCGCCGGCCAGACCCGAGCTCTGGTTGTAGACGTAGTCGGCATCCAGAGCCTTGTCGATGCGATGAGCCGCTTCCGAGAGGTGAGCCTCGGTGTACGGATCCATCGACTTGGCGTTGTTCTTCAGCGCTTGTTCGATCCGTTCTTTCAGATCGCGCAGTTGCCGCACGGCCAGGTTGGAGATCGCCTTGTACGCGGCCGAGGAACCGTTGTTGGGCAGCGTCAAGTCGATCATCCGCTCCATGTGCTCGCGCTGCAGGTTGCGGCGCAAGCTGCTGATCATCGGCTGGCGAGTCGTGTACTGCTTCTCTGCCTTGAGCTCCAGTTCGCTCCAGATCTCGTCGCGGACGCCGTCGAGCAGTTCGGGCAGCGTGAACGCATCCTCATCGGCTTCGACTCGCGATTCGTTGTCGTAGACGCGGCGGAGCGTCGTCGCGTTGAGCAGCGAGGTCAGCGTCGCGGCCTGCGTCGAGAGAATGCGGTCATGCACCGGCCAGGTCGGATCGCCGCTCATGCTCGAGAAGCCTTGCTCCATGAAGTCCTTGGTCAAGCGCGACAGCAGTTCGGGCGTCAGCGCGTAAGCCTCGTCGCGGAAAGTCGATTCGAGCACGAACTTGAGCGCGTCGCGCTGCTTCTGAGCGGAAACGACTTCAATGGGCGGCCGCGCGTCGGGATCGCCTTTCTTGTCGCGATGGATGAAAGCTCCGCCGATCCAGTTGGCCATCATGCTGATGTTCTTCATCTGTAGGCTGAGCGTCAGGTCGTAGCCCTGGCGAGCCTTCTTCCAGGCGTCGCCGTCCTTGACGTAGTCCTTGAGCAAACGCTTGCGGAAGCGCTCGATCAGCTCCATCTGCTCCTTGGCATAGACCAGCGGGTCCTTGGCAAAGTCATAGCGACGCGCCAGCGGGTCGGGGCCCATCGTGTCTTCGTCGGTCGCGTACTGCAGTTCCGGTTCGCTGACGCGTTTGAGAATCTGCTTCGGATCGCCGAAGGTGTAGCCGTACTCGATCGCCCAGAAATCGTAGGGGCCGAGCTTGAGCATGCCGTAATCGCCTTGGACTTCGCCTTCCTTGAAACGCAAGTTCAAGGGGAGGTAATCCATGACCGAACCGGCAAACGGTTTCTTGCCGGCGACTTCCGAACCGTTGATTTCCTTCAGCTCGTAGATGCTGCTGGCCTTGAAGTTGTGCCGCAGGCCGAGCGTGTGCCCGACTTCGTGCGCCACCAAGTCGGCCAAGAGAGGACCTACGAAGCTCTCGGGCATGCCGTCGAGCAGCGACTCGTCGCTCTTCTTCTTCGGCTCGGCCTTCTTGGCTTCTTCTTTTTTGGCTTCTTCCTTCTTAGCGTCGTCCTTCTTCTCTTCCTTGTCGTCGTCCTTCTTTTCGGCGTCCTTCTTGTCGGCGTCCTTCTTGTCGTCGTCCTTCTTCACACCTTCCTTGTCGCCGTCTTTGGCTTCCTTCTTATCGTCGTCCTCTTTCTTGGCGTCGTCCTTCTTGCCGTCGTCATCGGCCAGCAGCGCTTCGGGGCTCATCGCCATGTAGAGCCGCATGGTAGCCATATCGAGTTGGCGGCCTTCGGCGGCCATGCACATGCCGTTGACCTGGCTGGTGCGACCGACCAGGCCGTCCAGCGGATCGTCGCCCAGCAGAGGCGTGCGCCAGCGGGCGTTCAGTTCGCCGGCGAACGGTTCGCTCATGCGGCTGCGGATCGTCGCCGCGACGTAGCTCCGCTGGCTGGGGTTGGCGAAGCGCACGCGCGGGTCCCAGCTCGGGTGTCGGGCCAGCCAGGCGATCGTCTCGGGGCTCATCCCCTCCATCGCGACCAGCGGCATGTAGTCAGCAAACTCCTTGTCGAAGTAGCGAATCCAGCCGTCGGTCAGAACGATGTCGGCGTCGAGAATCTGGCCAGTCTCTGGATGCACGCGGCTGGGGCCGATGGCGGTTCCCTGGTTGTTGTTCAGCCAGCGGATGAAGTTGTAGCGCACATCCTCAGGGTCCTTATCCATGTGTTCGCCGGTCGTCTTGTCCTGGTAAGCGACTTCGATGGCATCCGAGATACCGATCTTTTCGAAGGCTTCGTTCCAGAACTCGATGCCCTGCTTGACCCAGCGGCGATAGCGCACCGGAGTGGTGTGTTCGATGTAGAACTTGATCGGTTCGACCGGCGGGCTGATCTTCAGCGACGGATCGCGTTTCTGTAGGTGCCAGCGGTTGACGTAGTGCACTTCGACTTCATCATCCTTGTACTTGCCGTAGTCGGAGTACGAAGTGGTGAAGTAGCCGATGCGCTGGTCGGCCAGGCGCGGCGTATAGCCGGTGTTGGTCGGAATCTCGCTGATCGAATAGTACAGCGTCTGCAACTGGCCGCGCGAGTTGGGCATCTCGAAGGCCAGCTCGACGTTCTGCGGAAAAGCCTTCGACTTGACGAGCTTAGCCAGGGCCGGGTTTTGCGAACGGCCGGTCGAGCCAAAAAAGATGCTCGCGTTGCCGACCAACAGCGAGTCGCCGTCGATCACCGGGCCGCCGCGCGGCGACATGGTCACGATCGGCAAGTCGAGCAACACAGTGCCGGTAAAGAGCCGGTTGACCGAATCCTTCGACTCGGGATCGCCCGCCGAGCGAATGTTGAGGTTCGGCTGCACCAGCGCCAGCCGGTTGTTGTATTGGCGCCACTGCACGTAGAAGTCGCCCGCTTGCAGTCCAGCGAAGATCTGGCCGCTGGCTACCGTCAGGCCGATGAAATACTTTTTGTCAGCGTAGTTCTTGGGCAGTTCGAGCAGCACTTGGCTGTCCTTCTGCCGCACGTACACATCGTACATCGAGCGATTCTCATCGCGGGGCGGCTCCACTTTGGTAAAGCCTTCGATCACCCGGTCAAAGGGTGGATAGTCCTGCGCAAGCGCAGTTTGACAGCAGCACACCAGACTCAGCAGGCCCGCGGCCAGCCGACTTGTCATGCTCATGCGCGATAGCATACGTTCAAGCCCTCTTGTTAAAAGCATTCCGCTCCCCACTCGGCCGGAGTCTCACCAATTTTCCGATTCCCGTCGCCTTTGGGTTTTGCCGACCACTTGGGTTTGCGTCCGTCCCTGGATCCAACTGCCCATATCTCTTGGCACTGGCGGCCGCCCGAAATCCGGTGCTCGGCAGCCCTTTGGCCACCGTGCATCTCGGGCAGACCGGCACCCTCGGTAAAACAGGGAACTTCCGCCCTATCTTTATACGTCGCCCGTCAATAGCGGGCTCGCCAAATTACACCTTATTACAGCCCAAACGGGCCAATCTGGCAAACTTTAGCGGTTTTGCGACCAATTTCAGTCAGCGACACTTGTCGGCGCGAGTTATCATACGCAATTGGTAGGGAGATCCACTGACGAACACCACCCGAAACTACTAAAACTGCCATGAACTCCAGAGATAGCTTTGAGCCCGTTTTGCTCAGCGACGCGCCGGCCCAAGGGCTGGGAAGTGTCGGGCAAGCCAGCGGCCGCCACGGGCCGCAGGCGACCACGCACGTTCGCGTCGCCTTGCCCGCCTACAACGAGGCCGAGTCGCTCGGCCAGCTCATCCCGCGCATCGATCAAGCTCTGCGCGAATCATTCTGGGACTACGACATTCTGGTAGTCGACGATGGCAGCAGCGACGACACAGTCGAGGTCGCTCGCGAGCTGCAGGCGCATTACCCGGTTCGCATCGTTTGCCACCAAGGCAATCAAGGGCTGGGAGCGGCCATCACGACGTGCTTGACGCGCGGCGTCGAAGGGCTCGGCGACGACGACATCGTCGTGGCCATGGATGCTGACAATACGCATCCGCCGCAGCTGATCACGCGGATGGTTCCGATGATTCGTGAAGGACACGACATCGTGATCGCTTCGCGGTTTCAGACCGGCGGGCGCGTCGTTGGTCTGGCGTGGCATCGCGAGATGCTCAGCCTCGGCGCGCGGTTCTTCATGCGGACTCTGCTGCCGATCAAAGGCTGCCGCGACTATACGTGCGGCTATCGCGCCTACCGAGTCGGACTCGTGAAGGAAGCCATCCGCAAGCACGACGGTCAGTTGGTGCACGAAGCGGGCTTTGCGTGCATGGCCGACTTGCTGCTGATGCTCGCTTCGATGGGAGCGATTGTCGGCGAAGTGCCGCTGCTGCTGCGTTACGACTTCAAGCGCGGCGTGAGCAAGATGCGCATTCTCCAAACCGTGCGGCGGACTTTTCGCATGGTGCTGCGGCATCGGCTTGGGCGCTCGATCGATTAGCCCGTGCTCGTTTTTTTACCGCGGAGGACGCGGAGTGCGCGGAGAAGATACGCCTGGCGTTTCAAGCATCCATGACAGGACTTTGATCGGTGACAGTTAACAACGGGCCCGAGAGTAACTGGGCGGTGATCGGCGGGGGCATGCTGGGGCTGGCCGCTGCGTGGCGACTGGCCGAGCGCGGCCAGCAAGTGACGCTCTTCGAAGCGGCTCCGCAGCTAGGCGGTCTGACCAGTTGTTGGTCGCTCGGCGACGTGACTTGGGATCGCTTCTATCACGTCACGCTCTTGTCCGATACGCGGCTGCGAGCGCTGCTGGAGGAGATTGGCCTCGAGCAAGAGATCCGCTGGGTGCAAACACGCACCGGCTTTTACTGCGATGGCCGGTTGCATTCGCTGAGCAGCTCGTGGGAATTCTTGATGTTTCCTCCGCTGTCGCTCATTCAAAAGTTTCGCCTGGGGGGCACGATCTTTTATGCCTCGAAGCTGAAGGACTGGCGGGCGCTGGAGCGGATTCCGGTCGACCAGTGGCTCAGAAAACTCAGCGGCCGCAGCACGTACGAAAAGATCTGGTTGCCGTTGCTCAAAGCCAAGCTGGGCGAAGCCTACCAGCGGACCTCGGCCGCCTTCATCTGGTCGTACATCGATCGCATGTACAAAGCTCGGCGCAGCGGCATGAAGCGAGAAATGTTCGGTTACGTGCCGGGCGGCTACCAGCGGATTTTGCAGACGCTGGCCCAGGCGCTCGAACAGCGCGGCGTGCGCATCGTCACCGGCAGCCCGGTGCAGCGTATCGCGTACGATTCTCAGGCCAATTGTCTGCAGGTCACCTCGGGCCGCGAGGGGCAGCAAGTCACTCAGGCGTTCGATCAAGTCGTCACGACCGTGCCGTCGCCGATCATCGCGCGTTCGTGTCCCGAACTGACCGACCAGGAGCAAACTCGCCTGGGCAGCGCCGAGTATCTTGGCGTGGTTTGTACTTCGCTGCTGCTCGACCGGCCGCTGGGCGGATACTACGTGACGAACATCACCGACAGCTGGGTGCCGCTGACCGGGGTGATCGAAATGGGCTCGATCGTCGCGCCGGAGTATCTCGGCGGCAACTATCTGGTTTACTTGCCGCGTTATTTGCTGGCCGACGATCCCGGCTTCGAAGAGTCCGACGACGAGATTCACGAGCGCTGCTTGGCGACTCTCGAAAAGATGTATCCCAACTTTGAGCGCTCGCAAGTTCGCGCCATTCAAACGGCTCGAGCCAAGCACGTGATGGCTTTGCCGACGCTGAACTATTCGGAGAATCTGCCGCCGGTGGTCAGCAGTTTGCCCGGACTGTATTTGCTCAACTCGGCTCAGATCACCAAAGGCAACTTGAACGTCAACGAGACGATCGAGCATGTCGAGGCGCGGTTGGAGGATGCAATTTGGCCTGATTACTGCGCGCGCAATACCAAGCCGTCGAGCCGTGCGACCGATATGGTCACGGCATAGCGAGTCTCACGCTCGTTCCCAGGCTCCGCCTGGGAACGCACTGTCCCCGAGGCTCTGCCTCGCAGCACCCGGCAAGCAGGCCGGCCTTCAAGGCGGGTTCAGGGAGGCGGAGCCTCCAAGACATTGCGTTCCCAGGCGGAGCCTGGGAACGAGGGGTACGCTCAGTGCTCGACCGCTTTGAGCATGGACTCTAGGACTCGCTTGGCGTCGCCGAAGACCATCATGGTTTTGTCCATGTAGAACAGGTCGTTGTCGAGCCCCGCGTAGCCCGGGGCCATCGAGCGTTTGTTGACGATGACCGTGCGCGCCTTGTAGGCGTCGAGGATCGGCATGCCGGCGATCGGGCTCTTGGGATCAAGCGCCGCCGGGTTGACCACATCGTTGGCTCCCAGGACCAACACGACATCGGTTTGGTTGAACTCCGAGTTGATGTCGTCCATCTCGTAGACTTGCTCGTAGGGCACTTCGGCTTCGGCCAGCAGGACGTTCATGTGTCCGGGCATGCGGCCGGCGACCGGATGAATCGCGTATTTGACGCTGACGCCCGCATGCGAAAGCTTCTCGGCAAGTTCAAACAGAGCGTGCTGCGCACGGGCCACCGCCAGCCCATAGCCCGGGACGATGATCAGCGAGCCGGCTTGCGACAGGATGTAAGCCGCGTCTTCCGGCGCCCCGGCTTTGACGCTCCGCGTTTGCCCGGCGTTGGCCTCCACGCCGGCCGGCGCGCCGAAGCCGCCGAGGATGACGCTGATGAACGAACGGTTCATCGCTCGGCACATGATGTAGGACAAGATCGCTCCGGAGGAACCGACCAGCGAACCGGCGATGATGAGCATCGGATTCTTTAGCGAGAAACCGACTCCAGCCGCGGCCCACCCCGAGTAACTGTTGAGCATCGAAACGACGACCGGCATGTCCGCCCCGCCGATCGGAATGATGATCAGCACGCCGAGCACGAACGAGAGGGCCGCCATAATCAAAAAGGGCACCCAGCTCTGCGTGGCCACAAACGCCAAGCCCAGGCCGAGCGTCACCAGACCCAGCACCAGGTTCAACAAGTGCTGTCCGGCGAAGACGACCGGCGCGCCTTGAAAGAGGCGAAACTTGAACTGCCCCGACAGCTTGCCATAGGCGATGACCGATCCAGAAAAGGTGATCGCGCCGACGATCGTACCGATGAACAGCTCGAAGCGATTGTCCACCGGGATCGGCTCGCCGCGGCGAACCAGATTGAATGCCCACGGCTCGCCGACGCACGCAAAGGCGATCAGCACCGCAGCCAGGCCGATCATCGAATGCATGAACGCGACCAGTTCGGGCATCTTGGCCATCTCGACCCGCTTGGCCATCACCGCGCCGATCGCTCCGCCGATCAGGACGCTGCCGAGCACCAGCCACAGCCCGATTTCGGAGGGTTCCATTTCGATGATCAGCACGACGGTGGTAAACATGGCCAGCGCCATGCCGGCCATGCCGAACAGATTGCCGCGCCGAGCCGTGGTGGGATGCGACAGCCCTTTGAGCGCTTGGATGAAACAGACCGAAGCGACCAGATACAGCAACACCACTACGTTGAGACTCATGGCTGCGCCTTATGGTGACTGCTTCGGCGCAGTCGGCCTCTGCGATGGCTTCTTGCGATACATTTCGAGCATGCGGCGAGTAACGAGAAAGCCGCCAAAGACATTCACGGCAGACAGCAGCACCGCCAGCGAGCCGAGCAGCCGGCCGAGGAACGTTTCGGTCAGCGCGGCAGCCAACATCGCGCCGACGATGATGATCGCCGAGATGGCGTTGGTCACCGCCATCAGCGGCGTGTGCAGAGCCGGAGTGACATTCCAGACCACGTGATAGCCGACATAGATCGACAACACGAAGATGGTCAGGTCCGTGATCGAATGACTGATCGTATCCACAGCGACAACTCCTCCGGTGCGCTTACCGGTTTCAGCCTTGCATGAGTTGGTGATTATCGAGAGCCCGACATGCCAGTGTCAACCAAGCGTGGGGCAGCCTCGAATTCTCCTCCGCGCTCTCCGCGTCCTCCGCGGTGAAAAATCAATCCCACTACAGCCTCCATCCCATCTGCTCTAAAATTCGGTTCGGCTCGGTAAAAGTTTTCCAATCCCACGATGAAACGACAGGCCAATCCCATGGTTCGTACCGCCAGCGTGATGTTGCCTCTGGGCACCCAAGCTCCCGATTTCCGCTTGCCCGATTACGACGGCAAACAGCACTCGCGCGACGATGTCCGCGGCGAGAAAGGTCTGCTCGTCGTGTTCATGTGCAATCACTGTCCGTATGTCAAACACGTGGCGCCGGCGCTGGCCAAGCTGGCCGATGAATATCAAGCTCGCGGCATCGGCGTGGTCGGCATCAGCAGCAACGACGCCGCCGCCTATCCGGACGATGCGCCGGACAAGATGAAGCTCGAAGCGGCCCAGCAAGGCTACCGCTTCCCGTATCTGTACGACGAATCGCAAGAAGTGGCACAGGCTTACCGCGCCGCTTGCACGCCCGACTTCTATCTGTTCGACGCCGATTTGAAGCTGGTCTATCGCGGACAGATGGACGAGACGCGTCCGAAGCAGGGAAGCCAGCCAACGGGCAAGGATTTGAAAGCGGCCCTCGACGCGCTGCTCGCCGGCCAAGAGCAACCGCAACCGCAGCGGCCGAGCATCGGCTGCAACATCAAGTGGAAACCGGGCCGCGAACCCGACTACTTCAACCCCGCCGGCGTGAGCTAGGGCTACTTTTTACCGCGGAGGACGCGGAGAGCGCGGAGGTCCAGTGCTTTCCTCCGCGCTCTCCGC
>JBQCEI010000694.1:0-3540 GCA_051960375.1 Aureliella sp.
AGGATGTCGCCCGTGTAGCAGATGGCGGCTTCGCAGATGGAATTGGTGTGCTCGCGCACCGCCTCCATCGCCACCTTCATGTTCTCCGTCCAGTTGAGCGAGTCGAAGATGCGGAAGACGTCGATGCCGTGCTCGGCGGCCTTCTTGGTGAACGCCTTCACGACATTGTCGGGATAGTTCGTGTAACCGACGGCGTTGCTCGCGCGCAGGAGCATCTGGAAGAGGATGTTCGGGACCAGCTTTCGCAGCTGATCGAGGCGCTCCCAAGGATCTTCCTGCATGAAGCGCATCGTGGTGTCGAACGTCGCGCCGCCCCACATTTCCAGGCTAAAGAGATCCGGCGTGAGATGCGAAACGGCCGGCGCGATCTTCAGCAGATCGAACGTCCGCACGCGCGTGGCGAGCAGCGACTGATGCGCGTCGCGCATCGTCGTGTCGGTCAAGAGCAGCGACTTCTGATCGAGCACCCACTTGGAAAACTTTTCTGCGCCGAGCTCTTTGAAGCGATCGCGCGTGCCCGGCGGAATCGGCTGGCTCGGACGGATCGCCGGGAGCGGCGCAGGTTCGCGGCGCTTGACCGTGGCGCAGCCTTTGACCTGCGGATTGCCGTTGACCAGCGTATCGGCCAGGTAGGTCAAAACGCGGGTGGCGCGGTCGCGACGCTTGGGGAACTCGAACAGCTCCGGCGTCGTGTCGATCATACGCGTAGTGGCCTGTCCGCTGAGGAACGTCTCGTTGGTCGCCAAGCGGATCAAGAACGGGATGTTGGTTTTGACGCCGCGGATGCGGAACTCCTGAAGAGCGCGTTCCATCCGCTTGGCGGCTTCTCCGAGCGAACGACCGCGGGCGGTGACCTTTACAAGCATCGAGTCGTAGAACGGGTTGACGACCGCGCCGCTGAAGGCGCTGCCGGCATCCAAACGAATGCCCATGCCGCCGGCGCTGCGATAGTGCGTGATACGGCCATAGTCGGGGCGGAACTGATTGGCCGGGTCCTCGGTCGTCACGCGAGCTTGCATCGCAAAGCCGGTGGTCGCCACTTCGCTCTGCTTGGGCAAGCCGATCGATGAGTCGCCGATGCGGTGGCCCATCGCGACCAGCAGCTGAGCGCGGATGAGATCGACTCCGGTGACTTCTTCGGTAACGGTGTGTTCGACTTGGATGCGCGGATTGACTTCGATGAAGTAGAACTTGCCCGAATCGGCATCGACCAGAAACTCGACCGTGCCGGCGGCTTCGTAGCCCACGTAGCGGCCGATGGCCAGCGCCGCTTCGTGCAGGTCCTTAGCGACGCGTGGATCGAGATTGGGAGCCGGAGCCAGCTCGACGACTTTCTGATGGCGTCGCTGAACCGAACAGTCGCGCTCGAAAAGATGGATCAGTTGACCGTGCTTGTCGCCGAGGATCTGCACTTCGATGTGCCGAGCGTTGCGGACCAGCTTTTCGACGAAGACCTCATCGGAGCCGAAAGCGTTGAGCGATTCGCGCTGCGCGGTTTCGAGAGCCCCAGCCAGAGCGGCTTCGCTTTCGACGACGCGCATGCCACGGCCGCCGCCACCCTTGGCCGCTTTGAGCATGATCGGGTAGCCCATCGCCTCGGCTCGCGCCTTGGCATCGGCGAGCGAAGCGACCGCGTTGGGACTGCCCGGCAGGACCGGGACGCCCGCCTTCATGGCGATGTCGCGAGCGGCGACCTTGTCACCGAGTTCGCGGAGGGCTTTGACGCTCGGGCCGACGAAGATGATGCCGGCGGCTTCGAGAGCCGCGGCGAAATCGGGATTCTCCGACAGGAAGCCGTAGCCGGGGTGAACCGCATCAATCTGATAGCGCTGGCAGATGTCGACGATGGCCGCGATGTCGAGATACGACCGGATCGGCTCGCCCGGTTTACCGATCTGATACGCTTCGTCGGCTTTGAAGCGGTGCAGGGCGAATCGGTCCTCGTGGGAATAGATGGCGACCGTGCGAATGCCGAGTTCGTGAGCGCTGCGAAAAACGCGAGTGGCAATTTCGCTGCGGTTGGCAGCCAGCAATTTTCGTATCGGTTTCATGAATCTGCACAGAAGGGATGATTTGGGGAGGTAGGAAGTTCGCCTATTTGAACTGCCCCTCGCCGGGAAGTAAACGGGCGTCCGCTTTCTTGAGCGGAGCCGAAGTTTCGGGAAAGTAATTGGCCCAGCAGCCGCGGCTCGAACCAGCAGCGGCAGGCGAGCGTATTACGCCAGAGCACCGTTGTTCCGAGAGCCCGATCGCTCGACAGCCCTTAGTTTGCCAGCCCGACTGTTCGCCAGCCCTGGCGTTTGACCGGCTGGTGACTCGTCCGTGGCGGCAGCCGCGATGGGGCAGTCGACGGAGACGGGTGTTTCGAGCAAAATAGCAGCCTCCGGCGCACCGCCTCGCGAGAGGCCGTTTCGATCTTCGTCTTTTCTTTTGCCGAGCCGTTAACCTCGCTATGCACCTGCTACCAACCTTAAACGCGTTGCCACTGGCACAGGCGGCCTCCGATTACTGGCTGACGAAGTGGGCTAGTCCGTTTTTCCTGGTGGGAGTCGGAATCTTAGCCGGCCTGGCGTTGTTAGCGGTGTTTCTGCTCCTGGTGAAGGTGCTGTCGGCAATTCCGCCGTGGGAAGGTCTGTCGCGCAGCCCGTTCGGCCACGTCGTTGCCGCCATCCTGACCGGCGCGATCGCGGCCGGTTCCTGGGCACTCGTCTCGAGGCAAGGTTTCGCCGGCGCCGAACAGAATCTCGAAAAAATCCTGGTCTTCATGGCGGTGCTGCTGCTCAGCGCGATCGTAGGCTGGGCGCTGGTGTTTTGTGCCGGCCGCAAGTCCGCCAGCAACCTGATGGGCACCTTGTCCGAAGGCGCCTCCTCGGTGCTGGCGCTTGTGGCTCTGGTGATTATGGTCGTCGGCTTGTTGGCCGGCCTGCTGTTTCCCAATCCGCTGGAGGCCATCACCAGCGTGCCGCGACTTTTCGAAACCGGCACTTACGAAATTCCGATCACCATCGCCGGCGCGCCGGCCGATCTTCCGGCCGAGGAATCGCCGCTGGTTCCGGTCGACTTGGATATCAAGCCGGAATTGCTGCAGTCGCTCCGGATCAAGTCCGACCGCACGGTCGTGCTGGGCGACGCGCCCGATAGCAGCCAATTCACCGAAGCGCCCCGGCGTCTTCAGGCCGACGAAGAAATCAGTTGGTCGCGCAAGGAAAACACGCCGCCGCCCATCCCGGTCGGCAGCCCTGTTCCGGGCGGCCCCGAACGCAAGCTGCATATCCAGAATCGCGAAATCGACCCGGCCACGATCGTCATCACTGTAGCCACGACGCCAGCGGTTCCCGAGGCGTCGACCATTCTGATTACTGCGGCCATCGTGCTGCTGACCGGCATTGCGATCCTGCTTCAGCAAGCGGTCGCTCCACGGGCTTCGGCCATTGCCCTGGCGACGATCAAGAACGAACTGGCGCAGCCGCTGTTTGCCGTGCTGATCGCCATAGGCACGTTCGCGATCGTGCTGTTCGTATTTCTCTCGTTCTTCACCTT
>JBQCEI010000695.1:0-4125 GCA_051960375.1 Aureliella sp.
TCAAGCGAAGCTATGATGCACATCGCATCGATAGGTAGGATGATCCGCTTCCTCGAACCGGATCATTCCATTCCACCTTTCAAATATCGAGTAAAGTCGTAACCGGGCTTACCGGACAGGCTCTAAGGAAAAAGGCAACACCACAGACCATCGCGGGCTGACGCCCTCTTACCACTGAGACCCCGTTTTACTGAAACCCAAACCGATAGGAATGAATCGATCATGAGCGACTTTGAATCGACCGCCAACGCTGCTGTGACCAAGCTGCAGGAAATCGACGAGATCATCTCGGGCACGCGTCCGAAGATCGAAGCTGCAGACGATCATCTGCAATCGGTCGACGACGAATTCAACACCTTGGCCGAGCAATTGCTCGACGCCTTGGACACCATCGACCACGGCATCCAGACCGCCCGCGATCAACAGCACGAGCTCGCCAGCACGATTCTCGAGCGACTCGGTTCGCTCAAAGAACACGCACAAGAAGTGCTAAGCAAAGGCACCGATGAGCTCAGTGGCCTCAAGGATATTTCCGAGGAACTGGCCACGCACGGGCAGGAAATCCAGCAAGCTTTGCAGTCCCAATTGACCGCTGTCCAGTCGGGTATGGCGGAGGCCAAGTCCGCGCTCGGGTCCGCTCAGCAAGAAGCGTCGAGCGTGGTCGACCAGATGAAGTCGGGGATCGAGGAAGCCGTGTCGGGCTTTGGTCAGCGCGTCGAAGAGATCCACTCGGCTAGCGACGATGCGCAGCAGGCGATCACCGACGAAGTATTGCCCGCGCTCCGCGAACAATTCGACGCCGCTCAGCAGGCATACGAAGACATCCAGTCGCAGCTCGAGTCACATCTGAATGAAGCGCGCGACTCGGTCGACCGCTCGGCCCATGACATCCTCGACCAGGTCACCGGCCAGTACGACGAACGCCTCCAAGAAGCGGTCTCCAAAGCCGAGCAGTTCGCCGAAACGATCCGCTCCCTGGCCGACAAGGCGATTTCGACCGGCGACACGATGGTCTCGGCCAAGCAGGTCATGGACGCCGCCATGAAATCGACCAACGTTGGGCTGGAATCGGTGGTCGATACGCTGCGGAATATCAAGGAGATCTTCGAGAAGATCGTGTAAGTGTGTTAGCAGCGAGTTGGCCGGCGGGCGGCAGGTCCCGGCTTGCAAAAGAGATTCAAACACAGAGGCACAGAGGGCACGGAGCGATGCATTAGTACCCTCTGCGCTCTCTGTGCCTCTGTGTTTTCAGTCCCTTTTTTCCGCTTACATGCTCTTCAGAGCCGCAGCGAGCTTCTCCTGGAGGCGCTCGACAACGCGGCGGACGGTGCGTTCGGAGCGGTTGACTCGATCGGCGATTTCCTGATTGGTGTAGTTGTCCAGTTTGAGCTGCAAGATTTGCTTCTCGGTGGCATCGAGCAACTCCATCACGCGTTCCAGTTGCTCGGCGAAGATCACTGCTTCATCGGGCGGCGCGGTTGCCGACGCCGGTTCAAGGGTCGGTCGGTCGCTTGCATCGCTCGACGGTGCACCGACGTCCTGCTCGCGATTGATCGCCCGCCGCTGAGCCAGATGAAAACGCTGCTTCATTCGCGTCTTGTTGAGAGCGATCGCACACAGCAGACCCCAGAGGCTGTCGCGATCGGAAACCTCTAGTCGGCCGTCCTGGATGCGCATGAAAAAGCTGCGGCAAGTCGACTGCACGATATCCTCGGGAGCGAGCCGCCTATTCAAACCCGGCGGAAAATGCCGCCTTGCGACCACGTCGAGCCGCTTGCCATAGCGCTCCCAAAACAACTCCTGCGCAGCCGCCCGCCCGCTGGCCAGTCCCTCAATGAACTCCTGCCACTGAGCCTCCGATTCGGGCGTGCCATCGCTCGATTCAGCGTCCGGAGCGGGTTGGTCGCGCATGGTCGGTTGCTCGTTGGAAATGGGAGGGACAAACGCGTGCCTTAAGGGCCTTAAGTTCTGAGGACCAAAGGTCCGCAATCCCTTAGCCCAGCCCGGTAGGGCTGGGTTCGCTTTGGGCAACAATATCCCAGCCCCTGGGGGCTGGGCTAAGGAATCACGGGCCTTTGGCCCTAAGACGGGAAGAGTCAAAAACTATTCTACCGCCCCTGTCCGCTTTTGGCGCCGGGCGGCAATTCTTGCTTGGAGCACACTTCCCCGTCACGTTCCGTTGGAGAAATCAGGATGATCACCAAAAGTGCATTGCCCAAGTCCAACGTGCAGTCGCTCGCCGAACAGGCTCATGGGCTCGTCGCTCCGCTGGAACGTGGGCAGGCTCATAAGCCGCTGACCGATGCGTTGCGTGCGCTGATGGAAGCAGGCGATGCGCCGCTGGTAATCTCCGTTTTGTGCCTCGACCACGCAACGAGCGAAACGATCGTCCCGCAGGCGAAAACTCTGTCGAGCGCTTCAGGACAGATCGTGTGCCGCATCGCCGGGTGCGATGCGCTGCGAGCCGACATGGCGGCCTACCAAAACTTCTGCCGCGGCGCGCATGTGTTGCTGGTCGCAGGCAGCGCGGGGTGCGAGCTCGACCAGGAACAAATCGAAGTCGTCCGCAGTGCTAGCCAGCTGTTGCCGCTTCTCTGGCCGATCGTCATCGGCAGCAGCGATGAGCAGCCGGCTCAATGGTTGCAGGCACTTTGTCCGAGCAGTGCCACGCTCGCGCCGAGCATTATGGGCAGCGATCAAGTTACGACGGTCGATTGGCACGAACGCCTGCAGCCTTTTCGCGAGCCGCTCTTCTTGCAGCAGAGAGCTGGCGGGCTGGCCGCGCTGATTGAGAAACTCGCCGCACGTGCGGAAAGCGAACTCGCCTATTTGGCTCTGGCTCAATCGCGCTTGGAAACTCCCCCCAAAATCAGTCCGACGCGCGGCGGCACCGACAGCGACAAGGAGCTGGCACCGCTCCGCGAGCGCCTAGCTGAACAATCGGCTGCGATCGATCGGCAGTTGAGCCTCAAGAGCGAACGCTCGACGCAACCGCTCGGCGAACTGAGCGGCATGATGCGCTCGATCTGCAGCAGCATCGCGGTCGAAGATTTGGAGCAGAGCCGCTCGGCATCGCTCCTCAAGTTAAGCATCAATGCGAGCCATCTGGCGCACCTTAATCGCCGACTCGAACACGCGCTCCGCCAGGAGTTCATCAGCGACTTGCAAGAAGTTCAGCGGCAGATGCGGCGGGCGACCGATGAACTGCTCGGAACGCTTTGCACGCGCTTCCAGTCAGGCATGCAGGTCAACCTGCCGTTGCTGGATGTCAATCATGCCTGGCGATCGGTTGAAAACCTAATGGCCATCGGCAAAGAAACGCACATCGAACTGGCTCGCAAGGGTTTTTTCGATGTGCTCACGGCCGGCCGTCAGAAGGTCTTTATCATCATCATGTTCGCTTCGTTGATGGGTCGCATGGGACTGCCCAATCTGTTCACCACCCACGCATCGAAGGCCGCATTCGGTATGTTCATGGGAGTCGTGATGGTGGTCAGCATGGTTTGCGCGATCATGCACTGGAGGCGCGAGAAGGAAACGACCTCTGAAAAAGAGCTGAGCAAGATCCGCGATTCCATGTTGGCAGACGGATGCAAAGTCATCGACCAGGTCGAGCGCGTGAAACTGGCCGCGATGCGCGACTACCTGAAAGAAGCGACTCGCACGATCGAATGCACGGTCAAGCAGTCGCTCGACGAGACGCTGGCCGCCGAGCGTGCCAAGCGCGAAGCGGAACTGCAAAAGCAAGAGACGCTTCGCAAGTCGCTCGACCTGCGCGTGAAGCAAGCGACCGAGATCCAGCGGCAAGTCATCAAGTTGCTCGAACCGGTGCGCAGCCTAGCCAGCTCCGCTTCGAGAACCTTGCAGGAACTGGCCGCGCGCTCGCTCGTTGCATCGGCTGGGCGAACAGGCAGTGAGCTGAAGGCACTAGCCGCTGAGCCGACCGCTGAACCCATCAAACCCATCGCGCCTCGGCCGAGCATCGAACGCCCAGCCCGACCAGTCCGCACCACGCCATCCACAACCGACCGCCCTCGAGCCACCAGCGCACTAGCCGAACGCCGCCAGCGCCGTGAGCTAGCTTCGTAACGGTGCAGTGCAGCCGGTGAAACCGCCTTATAACCC
>JBQCEI010000696.1:0-7980 GCA_051960375.1 Aureliella sp.
CTATTTCGGCCGCGGCGAGAGAGCGCGAGCAGCCAAGTTGCGGCGGGCGGGCAGAAAAAATTTGCCAGCGGAATGTGTTACCACCAGCGCGCGGTGGCGGTTCTCAAAACGAGATGCGCGGGTCAATTCTGCCACACCCTGGGAAAGAATTTCCCAGCCAGCTGGACGCTTGGGAAGAGAACGGGTGGGCAAGTGGCGGGGTGAGGGAAAAATTAAAGGCTGCTTTTCCTTGGCATAGTACAAACCGGCGGGTTGTCAAGCCCGAAGCGCGAACGTTCGGCGCCAGATTTGCATCTTAGCTACATGCGTCTTGGTTGGACTGCCAAATATGGAAAGCGTCTCTGATTGACCTCTGGAGAAAGCGCCAAATCGGACTGGAAATCGTCCCTATAACACTAAGGGTAGCGCTGGCGGGGAAAAAGGCTAGCGCGGCTTGCAGTCGAATTTGGCGAAAACGTTAAACTAGGGGCCAGGAGGCTGGCTAGCACCAACCAATTGTTTGGCGCGTTTGTGCTGGATCTCATGAGGAGATTCAACCCAGCCGCGGAGCATGTCGGCGGTCGGAAACCGCAGGGATCACATGGCATGGTTCGCAAGCAGGGATAAGGTTTAATCATGCATCAAGATTATCGTATCGCTCTGATCCGCGACCTCCGCGATCAACAGGTCCGTTACGCCCCGCGCACCAAGCGGCTGGAACAGGCCGATCGCGCCGAGCGGCTGCTGAGCGAATTGGACGCTAAGCGTCAATATCCGTACGAATTCATTTACTACCGCGTCACCGACTACCGGCCGAGCGAATCGGTGCGGCGAATGGTCAGTGGCTCGGATGCGGCGCACGACTTGCGCTTGTTCGTCGAAGATGTCAGCGACTCGCTGGATCTGCGTCTGGAAGAGGCCAAGGAGCCGGTGCATACGGTCGAAGAACTCAGCCGTATGTTCAACGTCTCGACCAAAACCATTTCGCGCTGGCGCGATCAGGGGCTGGTCAGCCGCCGCTTCGTGTGCGACGGACGCAAGCGCGTGGGTTTCCTCCACAGCAGCGTCGAACGTTTCGTCTCGAAGAACTTGCGGCGCGTCAAACGCGGGGAGCGCTTCAGCCAGCTGACCGACGACGAGCGGGCGGAGATCATCGAGCGGGCGCGCAACCTGGCGATCGACGGAGCCAACCTCTCCGAAGTCGCCCGCCGCGTGGCGACCGAAGTGCGCCGCAGCGTCGAGACGGTTCGCTACACGCTGAAGAACCACGACCGTCGGCACCCCGAGCAGGCTGTGTTTCCCGATCAGCGTCCGGAGCTGAGCGCCGAGGACAAGCGTTCGATCTACCAGCAAAGCCTGCGGGGCGTCAGCATCGCCCAGCTGTGCCGCCGCTATGGCCGCGTCCGCGGAAGCATCGTTCGCATCCTCAACGAGCAGCGCGCCGAACGGCTGATGGAGCTGTCGCTCGACTTCATTCCGAACGAAGTGTTCCAGACGGCCGACGAAGCGATGGAAAAAGAGATTCTGGGCCCGACCCCAGAACCGATCATTCCGCCGCGCAAGATGAAGCCGCCGGCAGGTCTGCCGACCTATCTGGCTTCGTTGTACGACGTGCAGTTGCTGACGCGCGAGCAGGAATACCACCTGTTCCGCAAGATGAACTACCTGAAGTTCCGCGCTTCGCAGCTCCGCGACCAGCTTGATCCGTCCAATCCCAAGCCAGCCTTGATGGACGAGATCGACCGGTTGTACCAGGCTTCAGTCGACGTCAAGAACCAGATCGTGCAAGCCAACCTGCGCTTGGTGGTTTCGATCGCCAAGCGGCACGTCGGCGGCAGCGACGACTTCTTCGGCCTGATCAGCGACGGCAATATGTCGCTGATCCGAGCGGTCGAAAAGTTCGACTATGCCCGCGGCAACAAGTTCAGCACCTACGCCAGTTGGGCGATCATGAAAAACTTTGCTCGTTCGATTCCTGACGAGTACAAGCACAAGGATCGCTTCCGCACGACCGGTGAAGAAGTGTTGCTGAGCCGCCAGGACGAGCGAGCCGACCAGTTCGCCACCGAGATTGCTCATCAACAACGGCAATCGCAGATCACCAACATCCTCAACCGTCTGGACGAGCGCGAGCAGCAGATCATCATCCGCCGCTTCGGCCTCGACCATTCGCACGAGCCGTTGACGCTCAAGGAAGTCGGTGAAGTGATGGGCGTGACGAAAGAGCGCATTCGCCAACTCGAGGCCCGCGCCCTGAGCAAGCTCCGCGAAGCCGCCACGATCGAGCACATCGAGCTGCCGGACTAAGCGAGACGCCCGACTCAAACCGAAACCTTATCCCGCAGTTCCCAGGGCTAATCACCCTGGGAACTTTTTTTGTGCCCCTGTGCCCCTGTGCCCCTCGTTCCCAGGCTCTGCCTGGGAACGCACTGTCTTGGAGGCTCCGCCTCCTGAACCCCCCCCCAAAGCTGACCCCGCCGCCAGAGTACGAGGACGAGTACGAGTACGAGCACGAGTCCGTGTAGATGTTTCTCTCCGCGTCTCCGCGGTAAAACTTCTTCTGCCTTGCCGTAGCGATATTACAGCAGCGAATCGAGCAACAGCCGCAGCTTGCGGAGTTCCTGCCGCTGGTCGATGTCTGGCATCGGGGTGATATCGATGCTCAGCGCGTTCTCGTAGCGCACGCGCTGCAAACTGGTGATCAAGCGACCGTATTCGATCTCTCCTTGGCCGACGCGGACCTGCAACTGGTCCTTCTTCGAGTCGCGCAGGTGCACGTGAAAGACGTACGGCATGATCTTGTCGAGGCTCTTGTTGCGGTACGGCCCGCAGTAATAGTGGCTCGGGTCGAGCGTCAGTCCCAGGCCGCGCACGTTGTCACACAGCACCTTGACCGTGTCGGGATCCTCGGTCAGCCGGCCGATTTGGCTCTTCATGGCGACCCGCACCCCTTGGCCTTCGGCGATCCGCACCAGTTCCTGCAGCCGCTCGACCTCTTCGTTGAAGGGCGTTCCCAGTTCCGCGGAAGGGATCGTCAGCGTGACGACCTTAGTAGCCTTGGCCAGACCGCAGATAGCGGAAAACTGTTCGTAGTACCGCGGGCCGGTCTCTTCGATGTGCACGTCGTAGCTGCACAGATCGAGCCGGTGACTGTCGCGAGCCAGGCGCACGGCCGGCTCAAGTTCCTGCTCGATGCGGCTGGGGGCCAGGGCAGTACCGTCCTCGCGCAGGGCGATCTCAATCGTCGTAAATTCGAGATCGATGAAAACCTCTACCACATCGGGCATGGGGATGTCGGGGAAACAATCCGTCGAAACCGCAATAAACACAGCCAACTCCTTGAGTTTCATTCGCTAAGCAGCGTCGGTCGCTACGCAAAGGGTATCGGCCAGTGCCCAATGCCGCAACATCCCTCCCGTCTGGCCCATTTTTACCGCGGAGGCGCGGAGAAGGCTGAGTACCCTCGTTCCCAGGCTCTGCCTGGGAACGCACTGTCTTGGAGGCTCCGCCTCCTTCGAACCTGCCACGAAGCTCAGCCGGTGCGGCTGCCCCAGCGAGGCAGAGCCTCGAAGACAGTGCGTTCCCAGGCGGAGCCTGGGAACGAGACGTCCGTGGTTAATCGCTGACCAGCTCGTCGAGCTGGGTGACCAGGTCGTCGAAGTGCTTTAGCGCCGTGGCGATCGGTTCGGGAGTGGTCATGTCGACGCCGGCGTCGGCCAGCAGCTCGAGCGGGTCTTTCGAGCAGCCGCTGCTGAGGAATCGCAGATAATCGGCTCGCTCGGACTGGCCCCCTTCGAGCACGCGCCGCGAGAGAGCAATCGCCGCCGCCAGACCGGTGGCGTACTTGTAGACGTAGAACGCCCGATAGAAGTGCGGAATGCGGAAGCACTCCAGCGAGAGTTGCTCGTCGATCACAAAGCCCGGCCCGAAGTACGCCTTGAGCAGCTCATGATAAGCTTCGCGGAAGGAGTGCACCGTCAGCCCATCGCCGCGCTCTCCCTTCTCGTGCGTCAGCTTCTCAAACTCGGCGAACATCGTCTGCCGCACGATCGTCGCGCGGATGCTGTCGATCTCATGATTGATCAGGTACGCCTTCAGCCGCGGGTCGTCGGTGTTCTTGAGCAGGTGGTGGGTCAGCAGTTGTTCGTTGAACGTGCTGGCCACTTCGGCGACGAAGATCGTGTAGTTGTAATACTGAAACGGCTGCGTGCGGGCCGAGTAGTAACTATGCATCGAGTGGCCCGCTTCGTGCGTCAGCGTGAACAGATCGCTGAGCACCGAAGGCTTGTAATTCATCATGATGTACGGATTGCCTTCGTAGCTGCCGCAGCTGAAGGCTCCGCTCTGCTTGCCCTGGTTGGGATAGCGATCGCACCAACCGCTCTCCAATCCCTGGCGAAGCGTCCGGCAGTACTCCTGGCCCAGCGGCTCGAGCGACTGGATCACCGTCTCGACCGCATCATCCCAGCCGCGGAAGTGTTCGATGTCGGCCAGGATCGGCACATACGTATCGTAGTGATGCAGATCGGCCAGTTTCATCTTGCGCCGCCGCACCTCGAGGTAGCGATGCACCGACGGGAGGTGCTCGCGGATCGTCGCGATCAAATTGTCGTACACCGCCAGCGGCACGTTGTCGGGAAACAGGGCCGCTTCGAGCGATGAATTATAGCGGCGAGCCTTTGCGTAATAGACGTCGGCATGGATGCTGCCGGCCAGCGTTGCCGCCAGCGTGTTTTCATGCGCATGGAACTGCTCGTAGTACTGATGAAACGCGTTGCGGCGGACGCTGCGCTCGGGCGAGATCATCAGCTGGCCAAAGGTCGAATTCGTCAGCTCGACCGACTCCCCCTTGGCGTTGGTGACGAAGCCAAATTTCAAGTCAGCGTCGTTGAGCTGTCGGAAAGTCTTGCTGGCAGCTTGGGCCATCTCGCCTTGCATGGCCAGCAAAGCTTCTTCTTTGTCCGAGAGCGTATGCGGTTTGAAGCGCGTGATCCGCTCGAGCATCAGCCGAAAAGGGGCCAGGACTTCCGAAGTGAGCATGCTCTGCATCTGCTCTTCGGGAATCGACAGGATCTCGGGGCGAATGTAACTGGCCAGCTGACTCGCCTTGACCGCCTGGTTCTGAAAGCGGCCCATCATCTCTTGATAGAAGTCGTTGGCCTGATCCTCGGTCGTCTTGAGAAAGACGTAGGTGCCCAGCCGCTCGGAAAGCTTGTCGACGCGAATGTCGAACTCGAGGCACTCGGCCAAGCGCTCGGCGCTTTGGCCCAGCTGGCCGCGGAACTGCTCGTAACCGGGAATCCATTCCTTGAACTTCGCCAAGTCCTTTTCCCAGTCCGGGTCGCTGGTGTACAGGCTCGACAAATCCCAACAGTCGCCGGCCGAAACCTCGCTGCGATTGGGAACTCGCTTTACGGTAGCCAAGGCAAAACTCCTACGATCGAAAGACAAGCGGCTGCCGAGGTCGTCCGCTGACCCGGCTAAGGCATCGCCACGTTTTCGCGTAGGAAGCCCGGTTCGTCAATCATAGGGAGAGGCTAGAAGCTAGAAGCTAGAAGCTAGTTGCTAGAAGCTAGTTGCTAATTGCTAGTTGCTAGTTGCTAGTTGCTAGTTGCTAGTTGCTGGCCTGAAGCCTGAAGCCTGAAGCCTGAAGCCTGAAGCCTGAAGCCTCCAAAAACAACACCGGGCTGGTGAACCCGGTGTTGCGAGGGAGTTTCATTTTTTTAATTGACGAAGAACTTAGTCTTCGTCGATCGGTACGATATAGCCCAGCGCGCCGATGGCTTTGCCTTTGGGTACGTCGCGATAGTTCTCGTGGCACATGATGCACTTTTCCATCACGACCGGAATGGCGGTGGCGGCTTCCAGATAGCGCTTGCCGTCCTTGGTGACGACCTTGTCGACGTAGTCCTTGCCGCCCAGGATCTGCTTCACGGCTTGCTTTTCAAATTCGGTCTTCGGGGCGTTGTCCGGTTCGTAGGGGTCGCCGGTCGCGTCGAGCAGGCGGACTTCGTGCCAGCCTTCTTTCTTGGCGGTTTCGAACAGCTTCTTGAAGGCGACGCCCGCCGGCACGTCGGACTTTTCGGTGACGTAGTGGGTGGTGATCAGCACGATCGCGTTCTTGTAGATGCCGTCGAGCATCTTGACTTCCTTGCGAGCCCGCTCGACTGCCTTGTCGTTGTTCTTCGACTCATCAGCTGCCGGCAAAACCGCGGCCAGCCCAAGGCTGGCGATCAGGCCGAGTGCCGCAAGGGTGCGCGGCCGCGCAAACGAAAGCAAACCATTCATTCCGTCGTCTCCTAGGTGTTGGAAATGTTCACCAGCTGGACACCTGGCTTAGCGATATCGGCGAGAGTGACCGAGCGGAGGTATTCCATCTGCAAGCGTTCGGCTTCGGCCAAGACGTGCCGCAGGCGGCAGCTGCTTTGGATGACGCAGACTTCGGCCGGCGAGCTGACGCACGGCAGCAACTGGGTTGACCCTTCCAGTTTTTCGATCACCTCTCCCACCGTAATGCTCTCTGGCTGCACAGCCAGTTCCAATCCGCCACCGATCCCGCGGACGGTGCGAACCCACCCCAGCCGCGTCAGGCGTTGGACGACTTTGGCCAAGTGATCCTTGGAAATTGCGAAGAATTCCGCGATCTGGCCGGTCGTCGCCCGCTGCTTGATGCCGCTGAGGTACATCAGCGTCCGCAGGGCGTAATCGGTGTGGAGGGATAAGCGCATCACCAAAACTCGCTAAACTGGTACCACATTTACTTCTTTTACTTTTCCAACGCCGGCGCGTCAAGCAAATTTGCCCGCGGCTTGGCTGTTCGGGGTGTGACTGTTTTTGGTGGCTTTGTGTCTTAGTGGTTCAAATCTGGCTGCGGGGGAGGACTCACTTCGGCGCGCCGCGCGTCTCGACTTGAGAAAAACCGCGCGCTCCGCACCTTGTTGGTTCGCAATGCATAAGGCTTTCTCCCACTGCGGCAAGTTGCCTGTTTTTCAGCGAAATCGCCACTTGAGCTGCCTCGATGCGCGATGCGGTGGTAGGCTCTTGGCATATAGTAAAAGTTGGCGCACCGTTTGCGTTCTTGCGAGAGCTCGCCCGCAAGAATCGCCTTCAGAAGCCTTTTCGAAGCACTATCACCCATGGCTACCAGCAAGATTACGACTGCCTCGCGTCCAGCCACGCTTCCGAGTTCTCCGTTTTCTTCGGCGCTGACCGCGCCGGCGACTTCGCCCGAGGTTCGGCAGAGCCGTCGACTCCGCTGGTTGTTCGTCTCGGCCGTCGGGCTGAGCCTGATCGCGCTGTCGGTTTCCGCTTATCTATCCTATGTCGCCTTCACCTCGTCGAAGATCCTCGCGTGCGGTGGCGGCAGCGTGTTCGACTGCGATCACGTGCTGCACAGCAAGTGGTCGACGATGCTCGGCATGCCCGTGGCCGCTTGGGCCAGCAGCTTGTATCTCAGCGTTCTGGTCGCCTTGCTCGCCTCGGTCCGCGCGGCGGTCTCGCCCCAGCCGAGTTTGATGCGCACCTGGGCCTGGAGTCTGGTGACGGCAGCCGGCGTGTCGGCGGGGATCGCCGCATTGTGGTTCACCGGCCTGCAGGTCTTTGTGCTGAAACATTTGTGCCCATGGTGCCTTACCGCCCACGCTTGCGGACTGACGCTGTGCATCGCCACGCTCGGATTCAGCCCGCTGCGGGCGGGAATCAAACGCGCTTGTACCGTGGCCGGCTCGCTCGGTGGTGCCGGCTTGATCGCCATTCAAGTGATGACTCCGGCTCCGCCGACGTACACCATCGAAGAGTTCCCGGCGACCGGCAGCCAGGTCAGCGGCGAGGCTGCGATCGTTGCCGAGCCCGAACTGTTCGATGCTCCGGGCGAGAGCGGCGATGTCTTCGATGCTCCCGCGGTGCCTGAGGCTCCGGTTCTCGAGGCGCCTGTCTTCGATGCCCCTGTCGCTGACGAGCCTGCGATTGATGATGCGGCGCTGCTGATGGTGCCTGCTCGAT
>JBQCEI010000697.1:0-6284 GCA_051960375.1 Aureliella sp.
GCCGATCATGATGTCTTGAGCTACACGCTTGCGACCGGACCCGCCGGCATGAGCATCGATGCGTTCGGCCGCATTCAGTGGCAAACTTCTACCGGCGACCTTGGAACGCATCGGGTTAAGGTCATCATCAGCGACGGGCGAGGCGGCACGGCAACCGATGCGTTTGATTTGAGCGTTGTCTCGGATACGGCCGCCCCGCGCGTGGTCGTCATTCCCGATAGGCCCGGGATATGGCCGTGGGATCCACCGATCCGCATTCGCGTCTCAGCGGTCGATAACGTGGCGGTGACCGACTTGCAGCTCGCTGCCGGTGGCGTGCCGCTGGCGCTCGATCCGCAGGGCTATGCTGTGCTCGAATACTCTGGGCCGGGGCAGGTGCGGCTGGTCGCGACAGCCAAAGACGCCGCTGGTAACGTCGGCGTCGGCCGCTATACAGTGCGCTTCCTCGACCCGTACTCGGACAATCCATCGCCATCGGGCGCGCCGCAGGTAGCGATCACCTCGCCGAGCGATCAAGGTTCGGTATCGGGTTTCGTGACGGTTCGCGGAACTGCGCAGTCGGATGATATGGCCGAGTACCGCTTGTCGTATCGCCGAGCCGACCAGTCGCAGTTCACCGAGATCGTCCACAGCAGCCTCACGGTCGACGACGGAGTCCTCGGCACCTGGGATACGACGCTGCTGCCCAACGACAGCTACGTACTCCGGCTCGAAGCGACCAATACGGTCGGTGATCAGTCGGTTGTTGAGGTGACGGTGGATGTCGCCGGCCAGCTCAAGCTCGGCAACTTCCGCCTGTCGTTTGTGGATCTGTCGCTTGCCGTCGCCGGTGTGCCGCTCACCGTGACGCGCACGTACGATACTCTGCAATCCGGCCAGCAAGGCGAATTCGGCTATGGCTGGACGATGGATTATCGCGATGCGGGTTTGCGGACCAGCCTGCCCAAGTCGGGACTCGAATCCTATGGACTGTTCACTCCTTTCCAGCCCGGCACGAAGGTCTATCTCACTCTGCCGGGCGGCCAGCGACAAGCCTTTACGTTTAACCCCGAGATTCACGGCTTGTTCAATTTCGTTTACTACACGCCGCGCTTTACCGCTGACGCGGGAGTCAATGCGACGCTCAGCGTGCCGTATGTCGGATTGGTGCAGAAGCCCGATGGCGCGTTCTACACGCTCTCGGGCGAGCCTTACAATCCGGCCTCGGAGGATTTCGGCGGCGGCTACACGCTCACGACTGCCGACGGCATGGTCTATCGAATCGATGGCCAAAGCGGCAAGCTGAACACGATTGCGGATCGCAACGGAAACACGCTTACGCTCACCAGCGCGGGCATCTCCAGTTCGAGCGGAACGAACGTCCGCTTCGAGCGCGATGGCCAAGGCCGTATCACAGCGATGATCGATCCAGCCGGACATGCCACGCGCTACCAGTACGATGCAAGCGGCAATCTGACGACGGTCATCGACGCCGATGGCAACGCGACGCGGATGATTTATCGCACCGACCGGCCGCACTTCCTGGACAAGATCGTCGATCCGCTGGGTCGCACTGGCGCCCGCATCGAATACGACGAACAGGGACGCCTCAAGAAAGTGCTCGACGTCGATGGCCATGCCGTCAACGTTGCTTTTGATCCCGACCATCAAGTGGAAACGACGACCGACGCGCTCGGCCATGCGACCACGCTCGAGTATGACCAGTGGGGCAACGTGGTCACGCACGTCGATGCCAAGGGAGCGATCACTCGGCGCACGTTTGATGCCAACCATCGTCTGCTCACCGAAACCGATCCACTGGGGCAAACGACGACGTTCACTTACGACGCCGCGGGGCGGCCCCTCTCGCGCACCGACGCGCAAGGGAGTTCGACGTGGTTTACATATGACGCCACCGGGCAGCTCGCCAGCCGGACCGATCCTCTGGGCAATACGACTCGTTTTGAACACGATGCCCGCGGCAACACGACGCTCATCCGCGACCCGCTCGGAAACGTGGCGACTTTCGAGTACGACGCCCGCGGCAACCTCACCCAGCAAACCGATCCGCTCGGTGGCATCACCACTTACGAGTACGACGCGGCTGGCAATCGAACTCGCGAAATCGATGCGCTCGGGCACGCGACAACGTTCACCTACGATGCCAACGGTCGCCAGCTTTCGCAAACTCGCTCAGTGACGACGGCTGCGGGTGTGCAGACGCTGACCGTGTCGTCGACTTACGATGGCCGCGGCAACATGCTTACTCAAACCGATGCGGCTGGCGGTGTGACGCACTACGAGTACGATGCGCTCGGCAACCGCACGGCCACAATTGGGCCGCTAGGGCATCGCGTCGAGCAAGCCTTCGACGAGCGAGGTTACCTAGATCGAGTCGTATATGCGGACGGCCTTACCAATGCACTGACGTATGACGAGCTCGGCCGGGTCGTCCGTCAAACCGGTCGTTCCGGTTTCTCGACCTCGCTCAGCTATGACGCCGTAGGGCAGCTCGAGAGCGTCACGCTGCCGGATAACACACCGGCTGATCCGACCGATAACCTTCGCAAGCAGTTCGAGAGTGATCCGCTGGGCCGGCTCTCAGCAATCGTAGACCAGCGCGGCAATCGCACCGAGTTTGCATACGATCTGGCGACGCGCGGCCCGACGTCGATGCGCAATGCACTCGGTGGCCAATCGCACAACACTTACGATGCCGCAGGACGGATGGTCAGCTCGACCGATCCACTGGAGCGCGTCACTCGCTACGAATACGATGCGCTCGATCGCCAAACGGCAATCGTATATGCCGACGGGGCTCGCGAAACCACCGCCTATGATGCGCTTGGTCGCGTTTTGGGACGCACGGATGCCGCCGGTAAGACGACTCATTACGAGTACGACCAGCTCGGCCAATTGACTCGAGTGATCGACGCGCTGGGTGGCGTCACTCGGTACGCTTACGACGAACTGAGTCGGTTGATCAGCCTTACCGATGCTCGCAACAACACGACGCGTTATGAATATGACGCTGTGGGCCATCGCACGGCCGTGATCCTGCCACTGGGTGCACGTTCCGAGACGCGCTATGACCTGGCCGGTCTGGTCACGTCGATGACCGATTTCGATGGTCGGACGGTTGCGTTCGAATATGACGCCAACGGCCAATTGAAGGCTCGTCATTATCCCGACGGCGCGACCGTCTCATTCACTCACACGGCAGCGGGGCTCGTGGAAACGATCACCGATGCTCGCGGCGCGATTCAATACCGCTACGACGCCCAGGATCGCGTGATTTCGAAGGCCGAACCCGACGGAACGAAACTCACATACACCTACGACGCCAGCGGCAACCTGGCTTCGATCAGCTCGCCCACGGGAACGACTCGCTATACGTATGACGCGCTGAATCGCCTTGAAACGGTTACTGATCCGGGTGGCGGCGTCACGCGATACGTCTACGATGCAGCCAGTCAGCTGCGAGAGACTCATTTCCCCAACGCGACCTCGGAGAAACGCGACTACGACGCGCGCGGTCGCTTGACCGGCGTCGAACTTTCCGGGCCGGGCGGAGTGATCGCACGGTATCGGTATACCTACGATGTGACCGGCCAACTGAAGGTGGCCGAAGAGCTTTCGGGCCGCCGCGTCGAATATGCGTACGATGATCTCTATCGGCTGGCTTCCGAACGGACCATCGATCCAGCCCATGGAACGCAGACGATTACTTACACCTACGATGCCGTCGGCAATCGCCTGACCACGACCGATTCACAGGCCGGTTTGACCACCTACGAGTACGATGCCAACGACCAGTTGGTGCGCGAAATTCAGGGAACGGCCGTGGCGACGTATCGCTACGATGCCAATGGCAACACGCTCAGCCGATCGGAAGCAAGCGGCAATCAAGTTGCTTACCGGTGGGATGTCGACGGGCACTTGCGAGCGGTCGATAGAACCGATGCCACCGGGACGCATCGCATCGAATACGACTACGACGGGCTCGGCAACCTGGTGTCACGCTCGGCCGATGGCCAGCTGACGCGATTCCTGGTCGACGCCACGGGCCCGCTGCCGCAGGTGGTTGAAGAGTACGATGTGGCGGCCAATGCGCGACGAGGATATGTTCGCGGCCTCGACCTGATCTCTACTGCGGCCGGCGGGCAGCGGCAGTACTATGTGCAGGATGGCCAGAGCGGCGTGCGCGGTTTGGTCAGCGCTGCGGGCGCGGTCGAGAGCCAAACTGCTTACGATGCGTTCGGCGATCCACTCGATTCGACCGGCGGGCTGGGCAACCTGCTGTACCAGCAGCAGTGGCGCGATCCGGCCAGCGGTTTGTACTCTCTGCGGGCTCGTCACTACGATCCGCGAACCGGACGTTTCCTCAGCCGCGATACGGCGCGCGTCGAACCGGGCGACTTGCATAATGTGAACGCCTACGTGTATGCCAGCTCGGACCCGGTCAATCGCTTTGATCCAAGCGGGCATATCAGTTTGCAGGAGCTAGCCGTCGGCTTTGGTATCGTCAACGCGCTGATGCTTGCCGGTTGGTTCCAGCTCGCCAATGCCGCACGAGTGGATGAGTGGCACGGCAATATCTACGCTGGCTACGCCGACTTTTTCCTTGGCGGAGTGACGATCAGCTTGACGACGCTGGCCAGGGAATACGGCAACGGGACGCAATTGACCGACCGAGGGCTTTACCTGTCGATGGATGTGGGCGGCGGTTTTGGGTATCGCATCGGCGCTGGTATCGACAAACTTCTTTTGCAAGCCCCGGGTGGATCGGCTGTCACGGACATGGCGGGCTTGCTGTATCGCTCGGGCGCCGGGGCTTCAGTGAGTGGTGCTCTGGAAGTCTCTCTGGGTCAGATCCGGATGGGGCGCGGCCAAGGCATTTACTATGACCTTGGGCTGCCCAACCTGGTCGATTCGATAGGAGAACTGGTCGATGTCGGATTCTCGCTCGACCTGTTTGCGGTCGGGTATTCATGGCTGGTCGACAGCGATGTCGGCGACGCGATCGACCGCCGCGAGTACGGACTGTTGGAGTGGTTCGATCGCAAGCATTTGGAGTTTCAAAAGGCGTTGCACGTCTTCCAAGGCGAGCGGGGCGAGTGGGGCAGCGGAGCCGGAAAGATCTGGCCGAGCGAGGATGGCACCGGCGGCTCGATCGAGTGGTGAGCTGCAAGCAAAGAAGAAGCGCCGGCCTGCAAGGCCGCCGCGCCCGCAGTTTGGGCCTGCGGATCGGTGGCCGCGAGGTCGGCGAGAAGCGTTCGGCAGCAGCCAATCCGCCCGGCTAGCTCTTGTCGCGTCCTTTGATGCGGTGCTGCTTGGGCACGATCTTGTCGGCTACCTTTTGCTTGGTTTCGTCTCCTTGTGCCGCCTGGGTCAGCGCTTGATCGATTTGCCGTTGTTCTTTCTTGCCGAGGTTAGTTTGGCCACCCTTTGTCATGACAATCACCTCCTACTGAAAACATGTCCCATCCCAGAGGGTGCTAAGGGTGCAAGTGGTATTCCGGTTTTTCACCGCAGAGACGCGGAGAGTGCGGAGAAAGCATCTCCTCCGCGCTCTCCGCATCTCCGCGGTAAAATCGCGTTGAAGCGTTCGAAGACCCGGGAGTTCACCGCTCGGGAATTCTCGCTATCATGAGTGACTCTTTTCAAAGACAAGGGCCTGTAGCTCAGTTGGTCAGAGCAGGGGACTCATAATCCCTTGGTCGGGGGTTCAAGTCCCTCCGGGCCTATTTTCTCTCGCGCATTCCAGGGCTTCGTCGGTGGCTTCTGAATCCCTGATTCTGCGCGTTCGAGACGCTCTGGCCGGCAGGCGGAGCGTATCTGAGAAGCGGATGTTCGGCGGTGTGGCATTCTTGCTCGGCGGCCACATGCTCGTCGGCGTCTGGAAGGATTCGCTCGTGGTCCGCATCGGGACGGCAGCCTACGCCGATGCGCTCAGCCAAGAGCACGTCCGCCCATTCGATCCTGCCGGCAAGCCGATGCGAGGCTGGGTCATGGTCGATCCCGAGGGAACCGAGAACCAGGGGCAGCTCAGCCAGTGGATTGACACAGCATCGCAGTTCGTCGAGACGTTGCCGCCCAAGCAGTGAAAAGGATGCCGCCCAGTCGGTTGCCAGGCCAACTGTGGGACGGCAGTCCTCTGCCGTCAGCACCCGCCGAGAAGCTCCGCCGGCGCCTTGCATGTTCTTCGCAAATGAGCTTCCCCGCGCTTCGGCCGCAAGCTGCTTTGCAGCCGGAGAAGAGAAGTGCGCCAAGGCTGGCCGGCTTGCCGGGTGCTGCACATCAGC
>JBQCEI010000698.1:0-8642 GCA_051960375.1 Aureliella sp.
GAGATCGCCGTCCATGCGGTCGACCGTCGAATAACAGCCTTCGCTGCCAACGTGAGTCAGTGCGTAACGAAAAGCTCGCTTGTAGAGATCGGGTTTGGGGCGCACGATGAAGTGATCGATTCCCACCGCTTGGCTTTCTTCGTTGCCCTGGCTCGATTGGCGGATTTTGTCCAGTGCGTCGAGCACCTGCCGGCAATTCGCCAGCGCCACTTGGCTCATGAAACCGTTGTCAACGGTCAAGGCAGCCAGTCGCAGCTTCGGGTATTGCGACTGCAGGCGATGCAGCAAGAACGCGCTGTCCTTGCCACCGCTGAAAAGCACGACCGCATCGTAGTGGTCGGGCCCTCGCCCGACCGCGTCTTGCAGGACGTGAGCAAGTTCGTTTTCATCGCTGCCGAGCCTGGCTTGGGGATGTTGTGGGGCCGCTTGAAACTGCCGGCAAAGCTGGCAGATGCCGTCCTCCAGTGCGATATAGCGCTCGGAAAGAATGCAGTTCGAGCAGCGTCGCGCAAGCTCGTCGATCACCTGCGGCCGTGTCTCCGGCCATTCCATCATCACAAACTGCAGGAATCGGTTGATTTCTTCGATGCGTTCGGATGTTTCCACTGCTGGTCCCTATCTTGTGCTGGCCCGATCCCAGAAGGACGTGATTACCTTCTCCAGGTAACTGTCGACAGATGGAATCTCGATATGGTGCTTGGACAATATAGTGTTCGTCTTCGAGTTATCGAAAACCTGATTGCTCTCGAGGTAATCGAGCAAAAAGGGAAGCCCTTTCAGAAACTTTCGTTGGCTCTCGCTAAGAGTCTCCTTCCAGTCAGAGAGTTCTCGCCGGAAATCGCCGAGCGCCAGCTGCCGCAGGTCAGGCGGCCGTTGCCCGCGGCTGACGAGCATTTCGCGAATCCGCTCGGCCAGTCGTTCGAGCGTCCAGGAATGCTCAGGCCCAGAGCAAAGATGCCAAACTTCACCTCGGCCCAATCCTCGCAAAGCGGCCAACTGAATCGCTTCGGCAACGTAGTTCACCGGGATGATGTCCAGGATCGCCCCGCCGGTCATCGGTACGATTCCGTTGGTCTGTCGCCCGATAATGAACTCGATCAAGTAGTAAAACACTTGGTAGCGGATGATTTGGCCGCTGTGCGAATCGCCGACGATCATGCTCGGGCGATGGATCGTCGCGGGCAAGCCGTTGTCGATCTCCTGCCAGGCTAATTCTTCCGCTTCCCACTTGGCCGCTTCGTAGGTGTTGTGAAAATCCTCGGGCGAGCGTTTCTGCGAAAACCGCTCTTCGGGTATAAGCCCCGGTTGCCGACCGGCCACGCCCACGGTGCTGATGAATTCCAATTTCTGAAACTGGCCGTTCGCGCGGCAGCGCTGAGTGAAGTCGATGATATGGCGGGCCGACTGTACGGCGGCATGGCGGGCCTCGTCCAGTGATTGATTCAGCTTGACGTTGCCGGCCGCATGTACCAAATGCGTTACGGCGGCGGTGAGGCGATCGGTTGCGACTTTTGGGATGGCCAAGTTCTCACGCGAAGTATCGCCTGAAACGGCTGTCACCCGCGCGCGAGCGTCGTCCTCCAGTTGCAAGTAGTCGAGCAAGTTCTGGCGCCGGGCTTCGAGCTCGGAGGATGAGTCGGCGCGAAGCAGCAGCGTGACTTCCGTTTGAGGATCGCGCAGGAATACCGGTATCAGTGCGCTGCCCAGCGCCCCGGTGCCACCAGTGATGAGGATATTGTTCATGCTTGACCTTATTTTCAAGGCGGCAACTCGTCGGCGTGTGCTTCGACCACGCATGGAGTGGGATAGCTGTAAAGCCGATCGATCAACGCCGCATACTTGCGGGTGATGACATCCCGCTTGAGTTTCTGGCTCGTCGTGAGTTCGTCCCCTTGGAATGGCCGGCCGAGAATGCCGAAGGCCTGAACTCGTTCATGTTCGCTCAGCCCATGATCGGCGGCGCGCAGCTCGCTCAGCAGGACATCGGCTCGCTCGGCCGTTGCCGCCTCGCCGGTGGCTTGGCTCGAAGGCACCGCCTTGAGCGTCAGCAGAGCTGCCAGATATTTTCGCCCATCGCCGATCACGACGATCTGGTCAATGTATCGACAGTGGGCATACGCCGCCTCGATACGGCTCGGTGCAATTCGCCTGCCGGTCGAAGTCTTGATCAGGTCGCGCTTGCGGCCTGTTAAGAAGAGAAAGCCGTCGGCGTCGAACGTGCCCAGGTCGCCGCTGCGATAATAGCCGTCGACGGTAAAGGCGTCCGGTTGAGCCTGGCCGAGATAGCCAGAAAAGACTCCTATGCCCTGCACCTCGACTTCCCCATCCTCTGCCAGTCGAATCCGGTTCGGTGCCAGCGGCTTGCCAACGGAACCGAAGCGATACTCGGTGGCGCGATTGACCGCGATCGGTACCACGTCCTCGCTCAGCCCGTAAGCCTCGAGCACCAGGATGCCGTTGGCGTACAGCTTTTCGAGGACTGCCCGCGGCAAAGGCGCCGAGCCGCTGATCATGTATTTGACACTGCGAGCACTGTGGCGGAGTTGCTCATGCGCTGGGTCTTCCAGTACTGCACTGAGCTTCTCAAAAAAACGAGGCACTCCCACGAGGAAGCTCGGCCGGATCTCACTGATCGCGGCAAGGATATGGCGCGGATCGGCTAAGTAGTGTGTGCGCATGCCACAGGCCATGCTCACCAAATTGACCATGCGCTGGAAGAGAGCCGACAGCGGCAGCCAGCAAATCGTGTCGTCGGCGGGCCCGAGCTCGTTATAAGCCTCGACGAGAGCGTGGCAAGCAGCCATGATCTGCTCATGTCGATACGGAATGCCCTTCGGTTCCCCTGTGGTTCCGGAGGTAAAGACGATGGTCGCCCAATCGCCTCCTCGCACCGCTACGGCATTGGCCGGGCGCGCCTCGGAACGTGCTTCGTTCAGCAACTGACTCAAATGCCAAACTTTCTTGGTGTCGACCGGCGCATCCTGCGGCGGCCAGTCGGTGAGAACGACAGCCGTCACGCTGGCAGGTAGTTGCCCGGCGCAGCCTCGGTACATGCTCGCATCGGTTAGTAGAACCGCCGCCTGGCAGCGCCTGGCGATGGTGGCAATATCTTCTGGGCTTGCTTGGCAGTCGATGCCTACGACGATGGAGCCTAGGCGCATCAGAGCATGCGTCAGTTGCTCGTATGCGAAACCAGTCGGCAGGAGTATCGCCACCACCGTGCCGTGCTGGATTCGCAATTGCGCCAACGCATCGGCCAGTTTGATGACTTGGTTTCGAAACTGCTGCCATGTGAAAGCGATCGGGCTGCCGTTCGCGGGTCGGTCCACGCAAGCCACTGCGCTGGCAGATAGTTCGCATCGCAGTTCCAAAAGTTCGCAGATCGTGTCTGGAATTGCGGGTCTCATCTTCCTTCCGTCGGAGCAATGGCGGAGCACCAGCAAAGATGCTCATCTCGGATTTTAGTGGCTGCGGCAACGGCTTGCGGTGCGCGTGCCACTAGCCCTTAGCCCGCGTCTTCGCGGTTCGAAGTTAAAAGCGGACAAGAAGAGCGAAGCGTTCCAGCGTCAAGGCTCCCTTGATAAAAGGAGTCTCACCTTGGAGGCTGCTCGACTTGGAAAACCGACCTCACGGTCGCGCTTCACACTCCGAAAAACAACGACACTGACCTGAGGCCGTTGGCACACACAGCCACTGAAACTCGAGAAGAGCCAATAAAGAAAAAGGGGCCTGCGGCTGTAGGTCCGCAGGCCCCAACGAGTTTTCAGTCGGCTATCCGAAGGGGTGGGTTGGCTTCCCGTCTCTCCGGGAGCCTCGCCAATGGACGATTAGGCCTTGGCGATGCGGCGAGCGCGCAGTTTTCGCAGACCGCCGCAAAGGGCCAAGCCGGCGAAAACGGCCATCGAGCTCGGCTCGGGAACGGCCGCGGCAAACAGAAGCCGCGTGTCGGTCGAGAGGTCGAAGAAGTTGTCTCCGATCACCGTGTTGTTCTGGATCGCGAACGCGTTGACGGTACCGACGAAATCATGCTTCTGGCCGGTCGCGCCGAGCATGCCGTTGTCCAGAACATTCAGATCGGCTCCGCCGGAAACCAGCGACATGCCGTACTGTGCGACGACAGCCGTCTGTCCCGAAGACTGCGTGGGAATCGCAGCAAAACTGATCGGCGCGTTCAGGGCTCGGATGAAGTCGACCGGAGCGGTGGTTCCAATCGTCATGAACGGCGAGCCCAGACTCGAAATCAGCGTATCCGCGGCAGAGATCGTGCTGAACGGAACGAGCCCTGGGTTCGTCAGCTTCTCATAGAAGTCCACGTTGCCAGAGAAGCTGAAGTCTCCATTGCCACCGCTGGTTGGCGTGATTCCCGTGATGGTGAATACGCCTTTGGCGAGCAGGTTGTAACCCGCTCCGCCGGTCACCGGTTCGTTCAGGGCGTTACCCGGGAGGGTCTGCGGCGGGCCGTCGAACGATTGTATGGTGTCAAACTGCAGGTACGTCGTGACCTTGTCGCCGACTTGGAATTGGGTCATGTCGGTGTTGCCCGTGCCCTTGGTAATGAACTCACGATCCGTGTCGTTCAGCTCATTGACCGTGCCGTTGGGGAATGGGCCTTTGACAACAAACGATCCCAATACCGAGGCTCGAGCAGACGTTGCCGTCATCAAGACAGCTAGAGCAGCGAAAACAAATACTCTCATTATTGCACCTTCGAAAAAGCTTTAATCCAAAATCTCAAAACGTAACTAGAGAATTTGAAATGGAGCTTTATGAAGGTCGAAGCAGTTCCGCTGGCGGAGGATTCGGAAAGAAGATCCGATAACCGTCCCAGAGAGGTTCCGAAGCGACATCCGCATCGAAGGCCGACTGCACATGGGCCGCCGTGATGAGCTTGACCGGGCTGGGCGCCGGCAGAGCGCCAAAGCCGCCGCCATCGGTCAGCTTTGCGCGATGGGCCAGTGGTGCGGGGAGGTCGCTGTGCCCTTCCGCCGGAACAGCCAGGCAGGCATCACTGTCCGCTAGACAAATGATCACTCCTGCATGCGCGTCGATGGCCCCGGTCATTGACAGCAGGGCAAAAGCCAATGCTGCCAGAATCATGCTTCGCAGATGTGCCAGCGGGAGAGCGCACATGCTACTTCAATCACACTTCCCAAGGGGGCGGTCGTCGTGCTGCGGATACATGGATAGGATCATCCATGCGCAATAAATCTATGCGATTGGGACGCGTCAGTCAATTATTGGAAAAGAAATTCATCAATATAATAATTGAGTTTCTGCTTAATCCATTTGGGTGATGGGCGCCCGTGCGCTGATCGCCTCGCGGTGGCAGCTGACCGCAATAACGCCTCCCTGGTCATCTGTCCATCGGCAGCCGGTCAACTAAGCGTTTCGGCCGGAGAACAAGCGGGGCTGAGCATCTTTTCGATGCCCGCCTGAAAAGTATATTGCGGCGCGTAGCCCAACAGCCGGCGAGCCTTCGAGATGTCGGCCAGCGAATGCCGCACGTCGCCCGCGCGAAAATCGCTGTGCGTTGCAGCAGCTGATTCTTTGTTCAGGTGTCGCCGCAGCGTGGCAAAGAGCTCGTTGAGCGAGGTCGACTCGCCGACGGCGATATTGAAGACTTCGTTCTTGGCCTCGTCGCTGGCCAGTGCGGCCAAGATGTTCGCCTGGACCACGTTTTCGATATAACAGAAATCGCGGCTTGTCTGGCCGTCGCCGTTGACGATGACCGGCTTGCCCGTCCGCAAAGCATCGATCCACCGCGGGATTACCGCGGCATACGCGCCGCCCGGGTCCTGCCGCGGGCCGAAGACGTTGAAGTAGCGCAGCCCGATCGACTTGAAGCCATAGGTCGAGGCGAACACGTCGGCGTACAGTTCGTTGACATACTTGGTTACGGCATAAGGCGAGAGCGGCTTGCCGATCTTGTGCTCGACTTTCGGCAAATCGGGATGGTCGCCGTAGGTGGAGCTCGACGCAGCGTACGTGAAGCTAGCCACGCCGGCATCGCGACTGGCCACCAGCATGTTCAAAAAGCCGGTCACGTTGTTGTGGTTGGTCCGCAGCGGATCGTCGATTGACCGGGGCACCGAGCCCAGGGCCGCCTGATGCAAAACGTAATCGATCGGCCCCGCTTCCAAGCATTGGCGGCAATCCTCGAGGTTGCAGATGTCACCCTCGAGAAAGCGGAATCGGTTCCACTGCTCCTCCGAGACGCTGGAGCGGACTTCGGCCAGGTTGCTTCGGCGACCGGTCGAGAAGTTGTCCAGCCCCACGACCAGCTGGTCGTTTCGCAGCAGCGCCTCGAGCAAGTTCGAGCCAATGAAACCGGCTACTCCAGTCACCAGCCATCGCTTGGGCGACGCCGCCAATTCCGACAAGACGTTTTCATAGTGGGCAATAGACATCGATCAACCAATGTTATTGGATTTATTAATTAATGCTTTTTAGAAACACAGAAACACAGAAGCACAGAGGCACAGAGGACACAGAGGGAGAGAAGAAAAATGGGCGTTCAGCTGGCTCTGCGTTCTCTGTATCCTCTGCGCCTCTGCGTTTCTTTCTTCGGCGCACGCGCGCATTGGGCGGCTAAGCCTTGACGATCTTTTCTCGCCCCTCGGTGACATGCTTGGTCGCGTTGCGGGTGTCGACGACCAGAGGAGCGTGCTTGACGATGCTCTCGTAGTCGAAGGCGGAGTGATCGGTGGCGATCAAGGCGCAGTCGAGCGATCGCAGATACTCGGGCGTCAGTTCCTCGCTGATCAGGTCGGGGACGTCGTAGTGACGCATCGACGGCAGGGACGGAATGTGAGGATCGGAGTAGCTCAGGATCGCTCCTCGTTCCTGCAGCAGTTCCATCAGCTTGAACGACGGGCTTTCGCGCGGATCGTCGACATCTTTCTTGTAAGCCACCCCCAGTACACCGATCTTCGAGCCGCGGATCGGTTTGCTGCGGTCGTTCAGCGCGTCGGCCAATTTGTTGATCACATACAGCGGCATGCTGGTGTTGATCTCGCCGGCCAGTTCGATGAACTTGGTGGGCATCTCGTACTTGCGGGCCAGCCAGCTCAGGTAGAACGGATCGATCGGGATGCAGTGCCCGCCGAGCCCCGGGCCCGGGTAAAAGGCTTGGAAGCCGAAGGGCTTGGTCTTAGCTGCATCGATCACCGACCAGATGTCGATCCCGATGCGATCGAAGAGCATCTTCAGTTCGTTGACCATGGCGATATTGATGCCGCGGTAGGTGTTCTCGAGAATCTTGCAAGCCTCGGCAATTTCCAGCGTGTCGACCGGAACCGTTTTGGCAACCGCTTTCGAATAGAGGGCGTTGGCCAGCTTGGCAGAGCCCGCATCGTAGCCGCCGACGACTTTGGGAATCGAATTGGCCGAGTAGTTCGGATTGCCCGGATCTTCGCGCTCGGGGCTGTAAGCCAAGAAATACTCCTTGCCGACTTGCAAGCCTGCTTTTTGCAGGATCGGCAAAACGACATCCCGGGTGGTGCCGGGATAAGTAGTGCTTTCGAGCACCACCAGTTGTCCAGGGCGCAGCGCCTGAGCGATGCTTTCGGCAGTGCCTACGACATACGAGAGGTCCGGGTCGCGGCTCTCGGTCAGCGGCGTCGGCACGCAGATGAGGATCGCGTCGGCTTCGCTCAGCCGAGCCATGTCGGCGGTCGCTTCAAAGCGCGACTCGTCGATCCACGTTTGGATCTTGGCCGACGAGATATGGGCGATGTAGCTTTGACCGCGGCTGAGCGAATCGATTTTGCGCTGGTCGACGTCGTAGCCGATGGCGGAAAAGCCGGCTCGGGTGAACGCATCGATCAGCGGCAAGCCGACGTACCCCAAGCCGATGACACCTACTTTGGCCGTCTTCAGTTCGATGCTTTCGAGCAACTGGGACGCTACATCATTCAAAACGGTGCTCATTTAGTTACTCCAAGTTACTCCACTCAAGTCAACAGACCAGCAATTCTACGATGCGACGAGCCGCCTGGCCGTCCCACAGTTCGGGACATCGTCCCCGTTTGTAACGTCCGCTCAGAACCAGTTCCAAATGCTCCCGGAGTCGCTCGGCCGAACTGCCGATCAAAGTGCCCGTTCCCTCCTGACAAGTGATCGGCCGCTCGGTGTTGGCCCGCATGGTCAGACACGGGACCCCCAGCGCGGTCGATTCCTCTTGCAAGCCGCCGGAATCGGTCACGATGACTTTCGCCTGCGAGGTGAGGCAGAGGAAGTCGAGGTAGCCTTGCGGTTCTAGCAATCTTAGGTTGTGCGCGCCTTGCGTGGTCGGATCCAAGCCAAATTCTGCAATTCTAGCTCGCGTTCGCGGGTGGATCGGGAAGATCAGGGGCATGGTTTCGGAGATTTCGGCCAGTACATCCAGCAGCGATCCGAGCGTTTCGCGGTGGTCGACGTTCGACGGGCGATGCAGCGTCACCACGCCATACTCGCCCGTCCGCACGCCTACTCGGCTGAGAGTATCGCTCGACTTGGCCCGTTCGACCTGCGTCAGGAGCGTATCGATCATCAAGTTGCCGACCAGGTGGACGCAGGACATGCAGTGACCTTCGCGGCGCAAGTTATCGACCCCCGCCGGCTCCGAACAAAGCAGCAGGTCGGAGATCGAGTCGGTGACCACG
>JBQCEI010000699.1:0-8180 GCA_051960375.1 Aureliella sp.
CCCCCCCACACACACACAGAACAAATAGGTGTTTATATTTTTAATTTTTTTTTTCCCTTCCCCCCGCCTCTCTTCCCCCCCCCCCCCCCCCCCCCCGCGCCCCCCCCCGGGGGCCGGGGGGTGAGGGGCCGGAGCGGAGACACGTTCAACCTTTGCGCAGTCCAACAATGGTGTGTCAGGCTCTGCGGCGGGTTCGTCCCTCGCTTACGCGTCGGGTTACAAAGATGTGTTGATGGATACCGACGCAAGCCCAGGCTAATGCGTGCCGTCGCTTCGCGACTCAAAACGGAGCTGGCGTGCAGAGGATTACTATCCATGGCAGCTCTTCGATTATTCATTGCGCTCGACCTGCCGCTCGAGGTACGGGAGGGGCTGGTGGCTCTGCCGCCGGCGGTTCGCGGCGTGCGAGTGGTGAAGGTGGAGAACATTCACTTGACGCTGCACTTCATCGGTGAGGCAGAGCCGGAGCCGATCATTGCGGCGCTCGAGCCGGTGGCCGCGTCGTGTTCGCAGTTCGAGATGCTGCTCAGTGGCGTCGGCTTCTTTCGCGGTCGCGTTCGCAGCTCGGTCCTCTGGGCAGGAGTCGAGCCGGCGCCGGAGCTGGTTCAGCTGCACAGCGAGCTCGGTGCGGCGCTCAAGCAGCTCGAGATCGCCGTCGACGCGCGGCCGTTCCGTCCGCACATCACGGTCGCTCGCGGCGAGCGCGTGCACAACGAGGAGCTGCATCAGTTCGTCGATCGCCACGCAGACTTCGCAGCCCTTGCGCCGGTCGAATCATTCGTGCTCTACTCGAGCGTGCTCGGCGCTGGCGGTCCAACGTATACCGCCGAGCGCCGCTTTGAGTTTTGAAGTTGCGCGTCTGGGCTTTTCTGCGTGGCACTGGCTATGCCAGTGGCTCTTTTGCCGAAGTTGATGGCGTTCATGCCCCCGACCGCTCTCCGATGCCGGACTATGTTGCAAAGGTTTTCTGTGGAGGCTGGAGTGGTGTTGGAACACTTAACAGCCCTACTCGCGCAGCAAACTTCGAAGCAGATGAAACTGGCATAGCCAGTGCCACACTGTAGGTTTGGCAGAACGCTGTGGCAGGTTCGTCCCTCGCTTACGCGTCGGGTTACGTGCGATCCTGGCGCGACTGGGCGCAACCACTTGTCCACCTCGCACCGGTTGTGTGGGCGCTGTGCCGCACCGTCTGAACACGCCTGTTCAGCTAAAGCCGAACCCCTCCGCGGTGCCGTATCAAAAGAGGCAAGCGGCGCAGCTTAGCGCGGTAAAACGGGCCGAATCTACCCGCTTCGCACGCCCGTACACTCCAGAAGAAGTGCCCTTAAGGAAGGCTTTTTGCCATAAGTCTCAATGCGAGCATTCGCGGGGGCGGAGGAGGTCGGCTGCGTCTCGGAGTCGGCGCGCGGGGCGCGCGGGCGTTTCGCAAAAAAGCGGTTGCCTGAGGCCGCTCGGGCGTTCAGACTTAGGGTGGGCAGGGAAAGCCGCGGCCGGTTTCGGCACTCTTCCGACCGGCTGATTCGAGTAATCAAGCAAGGCTTTCTCTGGTGATTGCAATGGTGGACGTAGATCGCGCATACAATCAAGTCCGTCGCGAGCTGGCTGAAATTGGTCTGTTGGCTGACGGCGTTTATCTCGACCATATCGAGCTATGCATTTCGGACTATCCCAGCCGCGGCGAGGCGGGTTACATCTTTGAATCGATCGGCGATTGGGGACGCCTGGGCTTTCGACCGGGCGTGATCTACCTGCCCAGCGACATGCCTCAAGTGCCGCGCGTGCCGGGGGCGACGCTCGTCGATACGATTCGCCACGAGTTCGGACATGCGTGGTATTACACCGATCCCAAATTCTTCCGCGACGAGTGGTTCGCGCGCACGTTCGGCGCACCTTACACCAACTGCAATCCCAAACCGCTGACCGCCTGGTCGCGGCAGATTCTGGCCAACAAGCGTTTTCAAAACGCGCTGTCGCGCTGCCGCAACGAGAACGGTCGCAAGCGCGTGCGCGAGAATCACTATCGCCGCGAGTTCATCTCGGATTACGCGTCGACGTGCGCATGCGAAGACTTCGCCGAGACCTTCATGTACTTCCTCAAGTACCGCAACTCGCTCGACCGCTTCGCCAGCCGGCCGATGGTCGCCAAGAAGCTCCGCGCCGTCGAACGAGCCGCCTCGCGCGTCGCCCAGCGCCTCCGCTCCGGCCGCAACCTCGGCCGCTGGGCTCGTTCGGCGTAGGAAAGATTTTTAACGCGGAGGACGCAGAGAGCGCAGAGGGATTGCCTCCGCGCTCTCCGCGACTCCGCGGTAAAACTATTCCTTCTTCAATGCGCGGCGCAGCAAGTTCGCGGTGATCTTCTGCACGCGTTCGTCGGGGCCGTGCGGGCGGCTCCAGTGAGACCAGGGGAGCGTGTGGCCCGGGGGCGAGCTGAGGCCTTGAGCCCAGAAGATCGTCGAGGCGCTGAAGACGAAATTTTCCTTGGGGCCGGGATAGATCGTGGCGGCCCACTGCTGCGGATTGACGCCTCCTTGCCAGGCAGTGCCCGAGGCGACGACCTCGAGTCCGTCGATCTTGGCCGGATCGCCGTGGTATTCCCAGCCGATCAATCCGGGGATCGCATCGCCGTTCTTGACGCCGGTCCCTTCAAAGATCCAGTGGTCGGCTTTGGTGATCACCCAGTCGCCGCCGCCGTTGACCGGCTCGATATTCCGCACGCCCATGAGCAGGCCATCGTCGGGGCCGCGGAACGGAAACGGTCCATGCTCGCGCTCGCGATCGACCGCGTACTGGTTGTCTGCTCCATAAGGTCCACCGCGAAAGATGATTCGGTTCGGACGGCCGTCGCCGCTGGAGCGATACGGCGTCACCCAGCAGACGCTGTTGCCGCTCAGGAACAGCAAGCTGACTCCGGCATCGCGCATCGCCATCGCGCTTTCGTACTGCCGCAAGTCCCAGTACTCGTCGTGTCCGACGCTGATAAACGCGCGGCACTTCATGCCGTGCTCGGGAGAGAGCATGTCGCTGTTCGAGCAGTAAGTGACATCGTAGCCATGTTGCTCGAGCCAGTAGGCCAGCGGAAACTCCAGCGGCAGAAACTCGCCCGAACCGACGGTCAGCGGATCGTTGACCACGCCGTTGAATTGCCCTTCGCGGGCATACGGCCGATCAAAGCTCACGTCGGCCCACGGTCCTTGAACGCCTCGGGGATGCGTGTAGATCGAATAGTTGTCGGGCCAGCGGTTGTAAGCCTGCCACGTGTTGTCGGAGCACTGAAAGAGAATGTCGGCCGGTCGATCGTCGGTGACGATGAAGATGACGTAGCTCTGCCAGTAGGCTTCTTGACCTTCGGGAATCGTCGTCATGCGTCCGAGATAAACGCCGCTGATCCAGTCGTCGGGAATCGTCAGCTTGACGCTCGAGTGCCACTTGCATTCGTGCAAGTTCTTCACGCCGATCATCGGCACCGGCTGAGCCCGGCCTTCGATGCGATCGTAGGTCTTCATCAGCCGCGCGCCCCGGCCATCGTAGTAACCCATGCGGAACAGCTCGAGCTTGAAGGCTCGCACGGGATTGGTCGAGACCATGATGTCGATCGTATCACCCGCTTTGACGCTCTGCTTGGAACAGTAGCCTTCAATCCACGGCGAGCGGTACTGGCCGGCATCGACGCGGACGCGCGTCAGCTGCCAGTCGAGCGCTCCGGGTTGTTTGTTTTCCGTCTCGATCGGGTTCTCGGCCAGCGCGGGGGCAGCGAGCGCTATGCATAACAGCAGAAGGCAATGCACGATCTTCATGGTGTCCCTCGGGGTGGGAGTGAAGGATGGCAAGAGCCTGTCAGTGTAACCCGGTTTTTACCGCGGAGGGCGCAGAGAGCGCGGAGAGGCGCGGAGGGGAAACGAAAACGGGGCGCACGTTTGAGCGTGCGCCCCGAAGTTGCTGATTTTCAAATTGTGGTTCGGCTTACACCGATACGGCTGCGGCGGTGCCCATGGTGACGCCGGGAGCGGGCAGGGTGCTCGAGCCTTGCAGGAAGACGTCGATGGCCCGGGCGGCGCCGCGGCCTTCGTTGATCGCCCACACGACCAGCGACTGACCGCGGCGGCAGTCGCCGGCGGCGAACAGCCCCGGCAGGCTGGTCTCGTACTTGCCGTACTCAGCCTGATAGTTGCTGCGGGCATCGGTGGCCACGCCAGCCGACTGGATCGCGTACTGCTCAGGGCCGAGGAAGCCCATCGCCAGTAGCACCAGGTCGGCTTCGACGACGTGCTCCGAGCCTGGCACTTCTTCCATCTGGAAGCGGCCATTCACTTTGGTCCACTTCACGTGCACCGCGCGGATGCCGCGGACGTTACCCTGGCCGTCGTCGAGGAACTCCTTGCTGAGGATGCAGTACTCGCGCGGGTCCTTGCCGAACTTCGCTTCGCATTCTTCGTGACCGTAGTCGACGCGGAAGATGCGCGGCCACTGCGGCCAAGGATTGTCGGGAGCTCGCTCGGCGGGTGGCTTGTCGAGCAACTCGAAGTTCACCAGGCTCGAGCAACCGTGCCGCAGGCTCGTGCCGATGCAGTCGGTGCCCGTGTCACCGCCGCCGATCACGACCACCTTCTTCCCCTTGGCCGAGTAGTACTTGCCGTCGGCGTGGTTCGAGTCGAGCAGGCTCTTGGTGTTGGCCGTGAGGAACTGCATCGCAAAGAGGATGCCGTTCAAGTTGCGTCCCGGGATATCGAGATCGCGCGGCTTGGTCGCGCCGGTGGCCAACAGCACCGCATCGTAGTCGGCTTGCAACTGCGACAGCTCGTGCGTGCGGCCGATGTCGGCGCCGGTGACGAACTTCACTCCTTCCTCAGCCATCAACGCCAGGCGGCGCTCGACGACTTGCTTGTCGAGCTTCATGTTCGGAATGCCGTACATCAGCAGTCCACCGATGCGGTCGGCGCGTTCGTAGACCGTGACGTCGTGGCCAACCTTGTTCAGCTGGTCCGCCGCCGCGAGGCCCGCTGGGCCGCTGCCGACGATCGCCACCCGCTTGCCGCTGCGCTCAGCCGGTGGATTCGCGGTGACCCAGCCCTCGGCAAAGGCGCGATCGATGATCGCGTTCTCGATGTTCTTGATCGTCACCGGCGGATTGGTGATGCCGAGCACGCATGCTCCTTCGCACGGAGCCGGACAGACGCGGCCGGTGAACTCGGGGAAGTTGTTGGTCTTGTGCAGCCGCTCGATCGCGTCCTGCCAGCGTCCCTGATAGACCAGATCGTTCCACTCGGGGATCAGGTTATCGATCGGGCAGCCGGTGGCCGACTGGCAAAAAGGAATACCGCAATCCATGCAGCGAGCCCCTTGCTCGCGCAGCTGGGCTTCGTCGGGTTCGGTGTAGACCTCGCCAAAGTCCTTCAGCCGTTCCAGCGGCACGCGCCAGGGCACCTTCTTGCGATCGTACTCTTTAAAACCAGTTGGCTTTCCCATGATTCTTTCCCTTCAACGCTCTCGCCAGCTAAGGCCCGGAGGGGACCGAAGCTGCGTGATCAAAAAAAGATGTCTGGCCTCTCACGCGCCGCGAATGCATCGCGGGACTTGATCGGCTCAGGTCTGTCGTTCGCCGCAATCGCTGCGGTGAAAGACAAGGTTGGACTAGGTCGTACTCTCTTCGGGCGTCTTGATCAACCGGCGGACATTAGCCGCCGGTTTCGCGGCTGAAAACCGGGGGCTAACGCCCGCCGGCTGATCAGCGCTTCGCCAGCCCAAGTGGCGAAGCGCTTGATCGGTCGCTAGTTCAGTCGTCCGAGCTGCTCAGCACCAAGTCGCGGTTCTCGCTCTGCGCCTTGAGCACGCGCTTGTAATCGGTCGGCATGACCTTGATGCAATTGGCCACGAAGTCGCTCCAGTTGTCGAGGACGCCGCGAGCCACTTCGCTACCGGTGTATTCCAGGTGGCGCGTGATCAGGTCCTTGACATACTTTTCTTCTTCCGGCGAATCGATCCGTTCCAGCTCGACGGTGCCCAGATTGCACTTGAGCCGGAAGTCCTCCATGCGATCCATGACGTATGCGATGCCGCCGGACATACCGGCCGCGAAGTTGCGGCCCGTCTTGCCCAGGATGACGGCATGACCGCCGGTCATGTATTCGCAGCCGTGATCGCCCACCCCTTCGACCACCGCGTCAGCGCCGCTGTTGCGGACGCTGAAGCGTTCGGCCGCACAGCCGCGGAGAAACACTTCGCCGCTGGTCGCTCCGTAGAGACACACGTTGCCGACCAGGATGTTGTCTTCGGCAACGAAGCGGCTTTGCTTGGGCGGATAGACGATAATCCGTCCACCCGAGAGCCCCTTGCCGACATAATCGTTGGCATCCCCCTCGAGCTCGAGCGTGACGCCGTGCGCCAGGAAGGCTCCGAGGCTCTGACCGGCCGAACCGTTCAGCTTCACGTGCACCGTGTCGTTGGGCAGCCCAGCCTGTCCGTAGCGCTTGGCGATGTTGTGGCTGAGGATCGTACCGACCGTGCGGTTGATGTTGACGATCGGCAGTTCAAAGCGGACCTTTTCCTGCCGCTCGAGAGCCGGCTGGGCTCGCGGCACGATCTCGGTCACGTCCAGCGATTCCTCGAGGCGGTGATCCTGAGGAATCGTGTGGCGGGTCACCACGCCGGGCCGCAGCCCCTTGGCAGGGGTCAGCAGCGGCGTCAGATCGAGTCCGTCGGCCTTCCAGTGATGAATCGCATGCGTCGCGTCGAGCACATCGACACGGCCGATCATGTCGTCCATCTTGCGGAAGCCGAGCGAAGCCATGATCTGCCGCACGTCCTCGGCCACCATGAACAAGTAGTTGACCACGTGCTCGGGCTTGCCTTGGAACTTCTTGCGCAGTTCGGGATCTTGCGTGGCGACGCCGACCGGGCAAGTGTTCAAGTGGCACTTGCGCATCATAATGCAGCCGAGCGTGATCAGCGGAGCGGTGGCAAAGCCGAACTCTTCGGCGCCCAGCAGCGCGGCGATGACGACGTCGCGGCCGGTCTTCAAACCGCCGTCGGTCTGCAGCGTCACGCGGCTGCGCAGATCGTTGAGCACGAGCGTTTGGTGCGCTTCGGCGATACCGAGCTCCCAAGGCAGACCGGCGTGCTTGATGCTCGTCAGCGGCGAAGCACCGGTGCCGCCGGTGTCGCCGGCGATCACAATGTGCTCGGCGTGCGCCTTGCTCACCCCCGAAGCCACGACGCCGACGCCGACTTCGCTGACCAGCTTGACGCTGATGCGAGCGGTCGGATTGGCGTTCTTCAAATCGTGGATCAGCTGAGCCAAATCCTCGATCGAATAAATATCGTGGTGCGGCGGCGGGCTGATCAGGCCGACGCCCGGCGTGCTGTAGCGAATGCGAGCGATGTTGCGATCGACCTTCTTGCCGGGCAGCTCGCCACCTTCGCCGGGCTTGGCCCCCTGCGAGATCTTGATCTGCAGTTCGTCGGCGTTGGTCAGGTATTCGATCGTCACACCGAAGCGACCCGATGCAACCTGCTTGATCGCCGAGCGCTTCGAGTCGCCGTTGGGCAGAGGTACAAAGCGATCTGGATCTTCGCCACCTTCACCCGTGTTGCTCTTGCCGCCGAGGCGGTTCATCGCGATGGCCAGCGTCTCGTGCGCTTCGGCGCTGATCGAGCCGAAGCTCATCGCGCCGGTGCAGAAACGCTTGACGATGCTGGCTGCCGACTCGACTTCTTCCAGCGGCACCGCCTCGCCGGCGACGCCGGCGTTCAGTTCGAGCAGACCGCGGAGCGAGTACCGCATCTTGTTGTCGCGGTTGATGTGTTCGGCAAATCGCCAGTACGCATCCTTGTCGCCCGCGCGGGCGGCCACTTGCAGGTCGGCAATGGCCTGCGGATCCCAGCCGTGGCGTTCGCCTTCGGCTCGCCAGTGGAACTCGCCCGGGTTGGGCAGCGTCGTCGAACGCCGCGACGGATCGCTGGGGTAACCCAGCCGGTGGCGACGCAGGCCTTCTTCGGCCAACACTTCGAAGTTCACACCTTGAATACGGCTCGCGGTGCCGATGAAGCATTTTTCAATAACTTCGTCGTGCAGGCCAAGCGCTTCGAAAATCTGAGCACCCTTGTAGCTTTGGAGCGTACTGATGCCCATCTTGGCCATGACCTTCAAGAGGCCCTTGGCCACCGCCTTGCGGTAGGAAGCGACG
>JBQCEI010000700.1:0-5169 GCA_051960375.1 Aureliella sp.
AGCGTCAACTGGTAGCTGCCAGCCGTGAATAAACCACCCGCCGTATCGCCCGCGCCTGTCACGGGATCGTAGTTGATGTTGTTGGCATTCGAGACGGCGACGTAATACGTGCCGCTGCTGGCGAAAGTGAAACGCAGATAAGGGTCGAAGCCCACCGTGGTTTCACCCGGCGCAGCGGCATTATCGTTGACGGCCAGCACTTGCCCTTGGGCGTTGAACAGCCGCAAATATCCTTGCAGCCCGTTGGGACCATTGGTCGCCGTGTCGACATCGAAGTCGACCGTCTGCCCCGCGTTGACTGAGAAGCGGTACATGTCGACATCGATATCGGTCGAGATGGACGAACTCCGCGTGACCGGCGCCGTCGTGATCGCGCCCAGCGATGTCGCTTCGGAAATCGTATCGTCGGTATCGACCGGCAGCGCCTGGATGGTCAGCTGATAAGCGCCGATCGAATCCTGGCCGCCGGAAGTATCGTTGCCGCCAGTCAGCGGATTGTAGTTGGTGTTGTTCGCGTTCGAGACGCCGATGTAATACGTGCCACCTGCCAAAAAGGTGAACCGCAAGTAGGCGTCGAAGCCCACGGTGTTCTCGCCGGGCGCAGCCGCATCGTTGTTCAACGCCAGTTGCTGCCCCGACGCATTGAACAGCCGCAGATACGATCCCAGTCCGCCTGGTCCGTTGAGCGCCGTGTCGATATCAAAATCGACCGTCTGGCCCGACGCGACGCTGAAGCGGTACATGTCGACATCGATGTCGGTCGCGATCGACGAACTGCGAACGATCGGCACGGTCGTGATCGTCCCCAACGAAGTCGCTTCGGATAGCGTATCGTCGTTGTCGTCGACCAAGGCCTGCACCGTCAGCTGATAATTGCCGGTGGTGTCGGTGCCGCCCGATGTATCGCCGTTGCCGGTCACCGGATCGTACTGCGTGTTGTTGGTGTTCGAAACGGCAATGTAGTAAGTGCCCGCCGCGGCGAAGGTGAATCGAAGATAGGCATCGAAGCCAAGCGTCGTTTCACCCGGAGCCAAGCCGTCGTTGTTGATGGCCAGTTGTTGGCCCAGCGAGTTGAACAGGCGAAGCGACGAGTTCAAGCCGCCGGGCCCGTTGAGCGTCGTGTCGATGTCGAAGTCGACCACTTGGCCGGCTGACACATTGAAGCGGTACATATCGACGTCGACGTCGGGCGTGATCGACGCGCTCCGCACGATCGGCAAGGCAGATAGCGTCCCGAGCGATACCGCTTCGACAATGGCATCATCGGGATCGTTCGCCGAAGCCGCGGGCGTCTGCACCGTCAACTGGTAAGCCCCGGTCGAATACGGGCCACCGCCGGTATCGTTCGCCCCGGTCAGTGGATTGTAAGTGATGTTGTTGTAATTGGAGACCCCGATGTAGTACGTGCCGGCGACGGGAAACGTATAGCGCAGGTAGGCATCGAACCCGACCGTCGTCTCACCCGGCGCGGCCGCGTCGTTGTTGGAGGCCAACAGCTGACCGGTTGCAGTGAACAGCCGCAGATACGAGCCCAGCCCGGGCGGCCCGTTGGTCGCTGTGTCGATGTCGAAGTCTACCGTGTGCCCCGCGATGACATTGAAGCTGTACATATCGACGTCGACATCGGTCGAAATCGACGAGCTCCGCGTGACGGGCGCCGCGGAGATAGTTCCTAACGGGGTCGCTTCGGAGATCGCATCGTCGGGGTCGAGCGGCAGCGCCTGCACCGTCAGCTGATAACTGCCCGTTGCATCGGCGCCGCCTGCCGTGTCGCCGTTGCCGGTCACGGGATTAAAGCCGACGTTGTTCGCATTGGAGACCGACAGGTAGTACGTTCCGGCACTGAGAAACGTGAACCGCAAATAGGCGTCGAAGCCAACCGCGTTTTCTCCCGGCGCCAAGGCATTGTCGTTGCTTGCCAGTTGCTGTCCCGCGGCGTTGAACAGCCGCAGCGCCGCGTTCAAGCCGCCGGGGCCGTTGAGCGCGGTGTCGATGTCGAAGTCGATCGCCTGCCCGGCCAATACGGTGAAGCTGTACATGTCGACATCGGTGTCGGGTGTGATCGACGCGCTGCGCACGACTGGCACAGCTGAGATCGCTCCGAGCGAGAAGGCTTCCGAGATCGCATCGTCGGGATCGACCGGCGCCGCCGCAGGGCTCTGCACGGTCAACTGGTAAGCGCCGACCGAATACGGACCGCCGGCCGTGTCGTTGGCTCCGGTCAGCGGATTGTACGTGGTGTTGTTGAAGTTCGAGACTGCGATGTAGTACGTGCCGCCGGTCGCAAAGGTGTACCGCAAGTAAGCATCGAAGCCGACGGTGGTCTCGCCGGGAGCGGCGGCGTCATTGTTGAAAGCCAGTTGCTGGCCGGCTGCGTTGAACAGCCGCAGATACGATCCCAGTCCGCCGGGACCGTTGGTCGCTGTGTCGATGTCGAAGTCGACCGTCTGTCCAGCAGCGACGCTGAAGCTGTACATGTCGACGTCGATATCGGTCGAGATCGTCGAACTCCGCGTCACTGGCACACTGCCGATGGCTCCCAGCGAAGTCGCTTCGGAGATCGCATCGTCGGGATCGGCGGGGATCGTCTGAACGATCAGTTGATAATCGCCGATCGAGTCGAAGCCACCACTAGTGTCGCCTCCACCGGTAATCGGATCGTAGCCGGTGTTGTTCGCATTGGAGACGGCGATGTAATACGTTCCCCCGAGCGCGAACGTATGCCGCAGATACGCGTCGAACCCGACGACATCCTCGCCCGGCGCCGCTGCGTCGTTGTTGAACGCCAGTTGCTGCCCGTTGGCATTGAACAGCCGCAGGTATGACCCCAAACCGCCCGGCCCGTTGAGCACCGTATCGATGTCGAAGTCGACCGTCTGCCCCGCGCTGACGGTAAACCGATACATGTCGACATCGATATCGGTCGAGATCGACGAACTGCGGGTCACGGGCAAAGCGCCGATCGCTCCGAGCGAAGTCGCTTCCGAGATCGCATCGTCGTTGTCGACCGGTAGAGCTTGCACGCTCAGGTGGTAGTTGCCGATCGCATTCGACCCGCCGGCAAAGTCGCCGTCGCCTGTGGTCGGGCTGTAGCGAGTGTTGTTGGAGTTCGAAACGCCCAGATAGTAGTTGCCACCGACCGTAAAAGCGAACCGCAGATACGCGTCGAACCCGACCACGTTCTCTCCCGGTGCGGCGGCGTTGTCGTTGCTGGCGAGCTGCTGGCCTTGCGAATTGAAAAGCCGCAGATACGATCCCAGTCCTCCCGGGCCGTTCGCGATCGTGTCGATATCAAAGTCGACGACTTGCCCGGCCGAGACGGCAAAGGCAAACATGTCGACGTCGGTATCGGGCGAGATCGCGCTGTCGACCGACTTCGGAGTGATCGAGATGGTTCCGAGCGAAGTCGATGTCGCGATCGTGTCGCCGATGTCGCTGGCCATCAACAAGCGTCGCTCGAGCCCCTCAAGGTGCAGCTTCCTCAGAGTCTGTCGTTTCCGAATTCGGCCGCTGCCAGCCGTCAATCTGCCGTACATATCACGTCTCTGCGAAAGCAACTTCGTTTGGGCCAATGGCTTTCGAGCCAACTCGTTTAATAATTGCAATCGCTATACCACAGCCCAAACGCAAGTAGCCTGCCGCCCTCGTCCTCGTGCTCGTGCTCGTGCTCGTGCTCGTGCTCGTGCTCGTGCTCGTGCTTGCCACCGGCCGCTGGAGTACGAGTACCACTTCGCTGAGTACAAGTACGACAAGTTGAGAAGAGCGGATCAGCCGGCGCGCGGTAGCCCTTGGTCAGAAAGCGCGCGGCGCAGCGGCTTGGGGTGTCAATTTGTTGCGCGCCGCACACTGGACTGATGCTCATTTTTTTACCGCGGAGGGCGCGGAGAGCGCAGAGAGAGCCACTCCGTAAGGCCGCTAGGGCTTCAGATGCTTTTCAAAAAAATCCCACAGGGCATCGGCGGCTTTTTGCTTGGCTGGGCCTTGGAAGCCGTGGCCTTGGCCCTTGAGCAGGAGCAGCGTGTGCTCGGCTCCCGCCGCTTTCATCTTCTCGTCGAGCAGCTTGGCTTGGGCGATCGGCACCAAAGCGTCCTTGTCGCCATGGATCGTGAGCACCGGCGGATCGTCGCTGCTCACGTAGGTGACCGGGCTAGCCGCTTGGTAGACGGCGGGAACTTCTTCGGGCGTGCCGCCCATGAACAAGCGGAAGATCCAAGCGACCGAGCTCGTTTCGTAGCACTTGGCCATATCGGTGGGCCCGAACACATTGACGACCGCATGGACTCGGCTCGACTGATCCGGATTGCCACCGCTTCCTTCCAGGTCGGCTTTCGCATCGGTCAAACCGACCAGCAGCGAGAGATGGCCACCGGCCGATTCACCGGTGACGCCGATGCGATCGGTGTCGAGGCGGTATTTGCCGGCGTTGGCGCGCAGCCAGCGGACCGCCGCTTTGGCATCGTGGATCTGCGTGGGAAATCGCGGCTCGGCCGTGGTCGTCTCTTTCTTTTCCTGATCGAATTTCATCAACCGGTAGCTAATCGTTGCAGCCACATAGCCGCGCTCGGCAGCTTCGCGGATCATGTCGCGATAGCGCTCGCGCGAGCCTTGGTACCAGCCGCCGCCGTGGATAAAAACGATCGCCGGGAAGGGACCATCGCCAGCCGGCCGAGCGATGTCGAGCTTCAGTTCGCTCGAGCCGCCTTTGCCATACGTCACGTCCTCTTCGACGACGATGTCAGCACCCCGCGCAGCGGCGCCTGCCAATATCAACACGCCCAAGCCGAACAAGCAAAGCGAGCTTCGATACCAAGGCATAGCAGACGTCTCCAGTGAGTGAATATCAACACCGCGGGATTGAAATGAATCCCGATTCTATCCCGCGGTGATGGGGAAGAGCACAGTAGGGATCAATACAGAGCCGACAAACCATCGTTTGCCTGCCAAGGCTGAACAGATCCCCGCTCCAGCCCCTCACCCCCCGACCCCCTCTCCCCGAAGCGGGGCGAGGGGGAGTGAAGAAAAAGTTGCGCTCGCCTCATATCAATCTTCTCTCCCCTCGCCCCGCTTCGGGGAGAGGGGTCGGGGGTGAGGGGTCTTCGAACGCCCATCGCCCATCGAGTAAGAGTACGAGTACGAGTACGAATGGATCGCTGCTAGGGTTAAGCCAAC
>JBQCEI010000701.1:0-4534 GCA_051960375.1 Aureliella sp.
TCCTTGGCAATCAGCCGCAGCGTCTGGAGCGTTTCTTCTGTCTTCGCCGTGCTGCGCTCTTCGCGTGGAAGATCCTTGACCGCGTCGTCAATCTGTTTCTGCTGCGCATCGCTCAGTTGGCGGTCGAACACGAACCCTTCCAACTCGACCACGACTTTCTGCGCCCAAGCGCCCGAGTGGAGCAGAAGTGCAAGCAGAAGAGCGACTACGATACGGCGCATCATTCCTCATCTCCTTGTTGCCGCTTACGGCACTTATCAGCCGGCACGCGTTAGCGCCCGGCTTCTCGTTCCAACCGGGGCCGACGTCCTCTGGTCGATCGTGATCGACGCAGGCTTGATCACCAGGCTGTTAGCTTGACACGCTCACTCGACCGGAGCAAGGGCACCGGCAAACAGAGGGTTGCGCAGCCGCAGTCCTCAACCAGCGCAACCAAGGGAACCACCAGGCTTTGGGTTCTGGGCAGCGGAAGAGGCTGCCAGCCGAACGTAGCACATCAGGCCTCTGATGTGCAGAACCTGGCAAGCCGGCCGGCCCGCACCTACATATCTTCTGAAAGCGAAGCAGCTGAAGAAGAGAAGAAGAGCTAGATGGGCAGAGTCAGCCGCTGGCGCGGGTGCTGACGGCAGAGGACTGCCGTCCCACGTTGGACCACCAACCTTTCTCGCTGCCTCAGATGATTTTTTGGTAGACCGCGCGGACTTGCGACCAGAGTGTAGGAGAAACGTCGTGCGGCGCGTTGGCCACGATCTCCAACAGGCACTCTTCGATCGGCCGCCGCGTCAGGGCTGCGATGGCAGCCGCTGCGATCGCCGGCGAACGGCTCATGCCTGCACTGCAAGCGACCACCGTCTTCAGCCGCTTGTTCATCAGCATGATCAAGCAACGAATTGCCAGTTCAATGCTCGAACTCCAATTGCTGTTGCCGTCGACAATCGGGATCCGCAAGTAGATCAAATCGTGACTCAGCTGGGCAGGACGCTCGTTGACCGCCAAGTCGACCACGGCTACCAGCTGATTGTCGTAGAGAAGCCGCAGGTCGCGGACGTCCATTGCATTGCCGAGATAAAGAATTCCATCGTGGATTTCGCGAATCAAGTTTCTTACTCCGCGGTGAATCAAGCGCGGGTAAACGTCGCTTGGTCGGGATCGTCCGCACCGGCCATGCGAGCCCGGCCGTTGGCGGCCAGATGTTCCAGCAGCAAGTACACGGTCTCTGCCTGATCGCCCGCGCCGATCGCCCCTGCGAGCTGCTCGGCGGTGCGCGGCGTGTCCGAGAGGGCTGACACGAGTTTAGTTTGCAGAGCGAGGATCGATGCGGCCGCTTTCTTCCCCGCTTCGACTCCGGGTTGATGATATGCGTTGATGCCGAACAAGTTGGCATACAGTCCCACAGCCCGCTCGAACAGAGCGATCAAGCCGCCGACGATCCGCGCGTCGACGCGCGGCACCGTGATCGTCATCGACTCGCGATCGTTCTCGAATAGCGCCTCGCGCGTCCCGAGCAAAAAGCCGTGCAGGTAATCGCCGGCCGTAATGCCCGGTTCGACTTCCTGATTGGAACCGCCCGATTCCAAAACACGGATGAAGACGACGAAGAAGTTCAGTACCCCTTCGCGAAGCTGTTGAACGTAAGCGTGCTGGTCGGTCGATCCCTTGTTGCCGTAGACGCTCAGCCCTTGATCGACGCGGCGCCCTTGGAGATCGAGCCGCTTGCCGAGCGACTCCATGACCAGTTGCTGCAGATAGCGGCTGAACAGAAGCAAGCGGTCCTTGTACGGCAGCACGACCATGTCTTTGCGCCCCATGCCGTCGGTGGCGTGGTACCACATGAGCGCCATCAGCGCGGCCGGGTTGCGCCGCACGTCGTGCTGGCGAGTCGCTTCGTCGCAAGCGGCAGCTCCTCCGAGCAAGCCATCGATATCGAGTCCCTGCAGAGCCGCCGGCAAGAGCCCCACGGCCGACAGCTCACTTGTGCGGCCGCCGACCCAGTCGAACATCGGAAAGCGAGCCAGCCAGCCTTGCGACTTTGCGGTCTCGTCCATCTTCGAACCGTCCATGGTGATTGCTACCGCATGCCGCGCAAAGTCGAGCCCCGCCTGGCGGTATGCTTCGGCCACGAGCAACATGCCGTTGCGCGTCTCGGGCGTGCCGCCGCTTTTGGAAGCGACCACGCACAGCGTTTCACCGAGCTGGCCGCCCAGCTGCTCGAGCGTCCGCGCGATTCCGTCCGGGTCGGTGTTGTCCACGAAAGCGATCTTCATCGGGTCGCTGGTCGGATGGCCGAGAGCGTCGGCGACAAACATCGGGCCAAGAGCCGACCCGCCGATGCCGATCGCGAGTACATGCGTGAATCGCTTCGCCGTCGGCGGGTGAATGGAACCGTCGTGCACGCCAGCGGCAAACGCCTTGATGTCCTTGACCGTCTGCCGAATCTCCGCGGCGATCTCGGGTGTCGGGGCGAGCTGCGGCGCGCGCAGCCAGTAGTGACCGACCATGCGGTTTTCGTCCGGGTTGGCAATCGCCCCGCGCTCGAGCGAATCCATGGCCTCGAGCGCGGACTGCATCTGAGGCGCCATGCGCTCAAGAAAGTCGTCGGCAATCCGCATGCGGCTGATGTCGAGCGTCAGCTGGAGCGCCGCGATGCGGCAGCGACTGCCGCCTAACTTGCTGCCTTGGTTCATGGTCGCGGACGATTTTGCATTTGCCATCAGTGGCTCCTCGGAGTTACATCATTGTTCGAGTGGGACGGCCGCTCTTGGCCAAAAATCGGGAGAGAACGCTTACTGGAAATTCAGCGAGTCAATGTTCATCAGTCCGCCGCGGTTTTGGGGATTCTTGAAGACAACATAAAGATCATCGCGGCCGGTTGTCCGTTCGAGCTCGATCTTCTTTTCATGAAAAGCGTCCCAGCTGCCGTTGACTTCGACGTTGGTTCGGCCAAGCACCGGGCCATCAACGCTGCCGCGATGGATCTCGATTTCGCCGCCGGCGCCCGCACTGGTGACGCGGACGGAAATCGCATGGACCTGGTCGAGCGGGACATTGGCGAACCGCAAGTAGCCGTCGTGCTCGATCGCTCCCACGAAATGCTTGCCTTCCGCCTTGTCCGAACTGAGCGGCTTGGCGCCAACGATTTCGTCGGCTGCTTCCGCTTGGACCTTGCGGTTGCGGAGCGTCACCTTCCCGACGCCGATGAGCTTGGGAATCTCGTCGCGGCCAAGGTCGGTGTAAGTAGCCTCGAGCCGAACTGGCCCGTCGGTCTTCTGAGTGACGATCTCGTTATTGAAGCCCGGCGCGGTCGGATTGGAGGAAGCGGCGGTGACCGAGAAAACGTATTCGACCATGCTCCGCACTTCAGCCGGCGTGTGCTGCCCGTGCGGCAACATGCCGACTTTGCCCCAGACACCGGTCGAGCCCTTGAGGACGCGCTCGACCGATTGGTCGAGCTGATGCGGCTGGTTGCGATACTTGTTGGCGATCTCGACGAAGCTCGGACCCACCAGCGGCCGGTTGCTCGTGTGGCAATTGAAGCAGTCGCTCTTGCGAATCAAAGCCAAGCCGGGGGCGGCGTCTTGCGCGCTTGCTTCCGCCGCCGAGGGCACAGCGATCGATTCGGTAAAGAGCCGCGTGGGGGCCATCGATTCAATCAGGTGCCAGCCATCTTCTTCCGCTTGATCGATGTCGCTGGTGCCGTCTTCGATGTCGCGCACAACGACGCGAAAACGAACCGGTTCGCCCGGAGTGAAGAAGTCGCCGTCGCGCGGCGTGAGGAATTCGACGACCGGCCGAGCATTGCCGACGATGACCGGCAGCGAAGTAACGTCGCTCGCGCCCGCGGGATCTTTGACTTCCAGCTCGATGGTGTACACCCCCGGTGTATCGAAGGTGACTTGGACTGCTCGACTGTTGGCGATCACGCTTCGATCGGCATTGGCCGTGCCCGAGCGAATCGCGGTCCAGCGATACTCGAGTCGATCGCCGTCTTTGTCGGATGATCCTTCCGCAGAGAGCTCGACCGACAACGGCTCGCGGCCGACGTCGTTCTTGGCCTTGGCAACGGCCGTCGGTTTGCGATTGCCGCGGACATAGTCGAGTCGCACCAGCCGGGCATCGGGGTTCACACCCCAGGTCTCGCCGTACTCGATCACATACAACGATCCTTGGCGATCGAAGATCAAGTCGATCGGGCGAACGAACGACATCTCGGGTAAGAAGCGTTCGATGCGCTCAAGGTTGGACTGCGGGTCCAGATGGACTGCATAGACGGCGTTGCGCGACCACTCGAATGCGAACAGCGTGCGGTCGTACTGGGCGGGAAACTGGGTCGAAGAAGGGGAGTCTGCGTCAAAGTAGTAGACCGGACCGGCGCATGCAGTTCGGCCTCCGCTGCCGAGTTCGGGGAACTCAGGCGATGGAGCGCCGGGATAGTAGATCAGCGCCGGCCGGGCAGGGGGCAGCTCCACAGAGCCGGTGTTGTTTACCGAATGATTCTCGGGTTTGGCGGGATCCTGCGGCGGATGAATTTCGCCGG
>JBQCEI010000702.1:0-2962 GCA_051960375.1 Aureliella sp.
CTCAAGCGGATGATGGATAACCCATGAGCCTATCCATGCTCATTTTTTCACCGCGGAGACACAGAGAGCGCGGAGGGAAAAACGGACGTTCCCTCCGCGTCTCCGCGGTGAAGATTCTTCTTATTCAGCGTGATAACCGCGCCACATCCAAACGAGCGTATCGGCGAGCGTTTGCTCGAAGATGGTCGCTTGGCAGTGACGGGTGGCTCGGCTGAAGACGAAGCGGTAATCGTAGCCTTTGGCTTTGAGCGCCTCGGCGGTGCGCCGGTTGGCCATGACCCAGTTGTGATGCGTCTCTTCGGGATCGTTGGCCCGGAGGTCGTTTTCAGCGACGTGCGTGAAGATCCGCAGCGGCTTCTTGTCGGTGTTCTCGATCAGCTTCATGCTCGAATGGTATTCCCAGGCGCCGAGCGGATAGTCGGCTTCTTCCGGCGCGTCATCGTCTTGCTGATCGACAAACGTGCCCGAGTAGGTGATCAGGCGGCGGAACAGGTCGGGGCGGAACCAGCCCATGCTCAGCGCCGCTGCGCCGCCCGAGCTGCAGCCCATCACGGCTCGGCCCCACGGGTTGTCGGTGAAAGCGATGTTCGGATAAGCCGCTTTGATGTCGGCGTTGTTGAGCACCGCGGGCAGCACTTCGTCATTGATGAAGCGAGCCAAGCGGTCCGACATCGTGTCGTATTCCAGCCCGCGCTCGCTCCCCTTGCCATCGTTGCCGCCGTTCTCCACGGCGATGACGATGAAGGCGGGCAGCTTGCGACCCGGGTCCTTCGAGATCGTCAGATTGTCCAGCGCATTGCGCACCAGTTTCAGATGGCTTGGCCCGTCATGCATGACCAGGATCGGCGCCTTGGTGCCGTCCTTGTAAGCGGCTGGTACGTAGACGAAGATCTTGCGCTCTTTGCGAACTTCTTTCTTCGGATCGAGCGTCTTATCGTTGCCGGGGAAAATCTTGCTCTCAGCCAGCGGCATCGTGAACTCGAACGATTTGCCTTTGGGATTGGCTCGGTCGGTCAGGTCGGGATCGATCGCATAATCGGGGCCGATGACGTGGTTGCCATTGCCCTCGCTGCCGGGCTTCTCCGAATAGTCGTCGGCGCGAGCCGGAGTGGCTGCCAAGGCGAGGCAGGCTAGTGACAAAAGGCCGAGCGGTTTGTATTTCAGCAGCATCGTGAGCTCCTCTGGAAGGTAATGGGCGCGGAAGTGCGAAGAAGGATTTTACCGCGGAGGCGCGGAGAGCGCGGAGGGAAGACCGGGTTATACTTCTTCACTTCTCCTTTACCTTTCGGTTTTCTCCATTTGGTCTCTTGCAGGAGCAGATGATTTATGAGGCTACGACATTCGATAGCGAAGGCGCTGCTGTGCAGCTTGGTCTCGATCGTCGGACGCGCGGCGGAGCCGGCTGCCGGTGAGCAGGTCGAGCAGAGTTTCAAGACCAAGGATTCGGCCGAGGTGGGTTACTTGCTCTACCTGCCCAAGGATTTTGACTCGGCCAAGAGCCGCGTGCCGATCATGTTGTTTTTGCACGGGCGGGGCGAGAGCAATGGGCCGCTGAGCCTGGTTGCCAAGTGGGGGCCACCGCAGTTGGCAGAAAGTGGACAGGACTTTCCGTTCATCGTCGTATCACCGCAGTGCCCCCGAGAAGATGCCTGGAGCAGCGATGCGCAGCAAGCTCGCCTCGCGGAGCTCTTAGACTTTGTGATCGACAAGTACCATGCCGACACCGATCGCGTCTATCTGGCTGGGCTGAGCATGGGCGGGTCGGGTTCGTGGCGCATGGCGGCCGACCATTCCGATCGGTTTGCCGCCGTCGTGCCGATCTGCGGCCGAGGCGACACGGAAAATGCCTCGAAGCTGAAAGATCTTCCGATCTGGGTTTGGGTCGGCGATCAAGACCGGGTCTTCGACGACAACGTGCAGATGGCGGAGGCGATCCGCAAGGCGGGCAGCGAGCGCGTGCGGCTAACGACGCTCGAAAACATCGGACACAACTCGTGGTCCGCAGCCTTCGCTTCGCCCGATCTGTATGCGTGGCTGCAGCAGCAGAAACGCTCGCAGAAGTAACATCACTTTTACCGCGGAGGACGCAGAGAGCGCGGGAGCCACTCCACGCTCTCCGCGACTCCGCGGTAAAAATTTTCTTAGCCGACGATTTCGAAGATGGCTTCCACTTCGACCGCCGAATTGGTCGGGATCTGCGCAAAGCCCAGCGCGCTGCGGGCATGGTAACCGTTGCCCGTCTTGCCGAAGACCTGATGCAGCAAGTCGCTGCAGCCGTTGACGACGAGGTGCTGCTCGTGGAAGTTGAGCGTCGAGTTAACGCAGCCGAGCAGCTTCAGCACTTTCAGGCCGTTGAGCGTCCCATGAGCGTTCCAGACCGAATTGAGGATCTTCTCCGCGCACTCGCGAGCAGCCGCTTGCCCTTCAGCGACGCTCAGTCCATCGCCGAGCTTGCCTTTGATGTCGCTGACATGTCCCGAGGTGATCAGCAGGTTGCCCGTGCGAACCACCATGGCCAGATAACCGGGCTCTTGCTTGGTGAACTTGATACCTAACGATTCGGCGGTTTCCTGCGGCGACAACTCATGCTCTCCGGTGCTAGGGGAAGGACGATACAGCGACGGAGATTGTAACCAAGCGGTCGCTCGTCGGAAACGAAGGGAACCACCAAGATTTCCTTCTCCGCGTTCTCTGCGTCTTAATCTCCGCGCCTCTGCGTTAAAAAAGCCTACACCGGTTCCTGAAGCGAATCGCCGAGGGTGTCTTCAACATAGAGTCGCTTGACGAGCACCATGCCGAGCACCGTGAGCGGAGCGGCCACGATCAGGCCCACGACGCCGACGAGCACGCCCATCAGAATCTGGACTGCGACGGCGAGCACCGGCGGCAGTTTGACGTTGCTTTGCTGCACCAAGGGAGTGAGCAAGTTGCTCTCGGCTGCTTGCACAAGCAAGTAGAGCAG
>JBQCEI010000703.1:0-2316 GCA_051960375.1 Aureliella sp.
CCAGTAAAGCGATCCACTTGAAGCAGCATGTTGAAACGTCTGAACTACAAACTGATCGAGCAGCAACAGCAGCTCCCTGAACTGATCGCGGCGGTCGCCGCTTCGTCTGTCATCGGCTTTGACACCGAGTTTGTCGCCGAAGATAGTTTTCGCCCCGATCTGTGCCTGATCCAGATTTCGACCGCCAACGAGATTTTCTTGCTCGACCCCAAGGGGGTCAAAGAGCTCGATGAATTTTGGGCGTTGCTGGTCGATCCCGCGCGCAAAGTGATCGTGCATGCCGGCCGCGAGGAAACGCTGTTCGTGTATCGCGCCACCGGCAAGACGATGCCCGGGCTGTTCGATATTCAGCTGGCCGTCGGCATCCTCGGCGGCGAATATCCCGCGTCGTACGGCAACTTGCTCAATCGCGTGCTCGGCAAAGTGCTCGAGAAGGGGGAGACGCGAACCGATTGGCGGGCGCGGCCGCTGAGCGAAGCCCAGCTCGAGTATGCGGCGCTCGACGTGCTGCACTTGCCGCAGCTCTACCGCGTCATCGAACAGAATCTCATCGACAAGAACCGGCTCGACTGGTTCCAAGAAGAAATCGTCCGTCGCCAGACCGCTCTCATCGAGACGCAGCAGCGCGAAGCCTGGCATCGCATCGGCGGCGTTCAGTCGATGCGCGGCCGCCAGCTAGCAGTGGTGCGGGCTTTGTGGCAATGGCGCGAACAGCGAGCCGAGCAGCGCAACATGCCGGCCCGGCGCGTGCTTCGCGACGACCTGCTGCTCGAGGTTGCCAAGCGGAGTTGGACCGATCCGGCCAAGATCGCCACCATCCGCGGCTTGCATCATCCGGGCATGCAACGCTTGCTCCCTGAGATGGCCGCTTGCGTAAGCGAAGGCTTAGCCAGTCCCGAACCGGTTTGGCCCGGCCAGCGAACCAGCAAGCGAGCTCGCCCGCCGGCATTGCTCCAGCAGTTTCTCACCGCAGCCATGGCCTACATTTGCCGCTGCAACAATATCGCTACCGCCATCGTCGGCACCTCGGATGATGTGCGCGACTTGATCGTCTACTGGCTCGATGGCGGTGAAGAGGGCGGGGGCGAAGTGCCCAGCTTGCTGCTAGGCTGGCGCGGCGATCTGGTCGGCCATCCCTTGCACGACATCTTCATCGGCCGCAAGGCGCTCCGCGTCATCGATCCGCTCGACGACATGCCGCTGGGGCTGTGCGATACCAGCGAGCAGCTCGGCTAGGCCCGTTTTTTACCGCGGAGGACGGGGAGTTAACGACCGTGTGGCACTGGCTATGCCAGTGTCTCTATTTTCGAAGTTTACCGCGTTCAGCGCCCTCAACGCTCGACGATGGCGAACTGCGTTGCAACCATTCTCTACCGAAGTGATAGGCACTGGTGCGCTTTACCGCGCCTCCTGACCCTTCAACTTCGAAGCAGAAGACACTGGCATAGCCAGTGCCACACCAAGACGCGGAGAGGGCGGAGGTTAGTAGCGCGGGATCGAGGGGTCGATTTCTTGCGACCAGGCGTCGATGCCGCCGGCCATGCTTTGCGCGTTGGGGAATCCGTTGGCGCGCATCCACTGAGCGACTCGCAGCGAGCGGCCGCCGTGGTGGCAGTGGACGACGACGTGTTTGCCGCGCAGTTCGTCCAGTTGCTCTCCCGCTTCGGCCCAGCGGCTCATTGGGATGAGCGTCGCTCCGGCGATCGACGCCGTCTCCGCTTCCGACGGTTCGCGACAATCCAAGAGCGCCACATCGGGCCGCTCACTGAGCCACTGCTTGACCGTGGCGACATCGACTTCGAGCGGTTCGCTGCTCGTCATGCGGAAATCCTGTTATTGGCTCAACCGCCGGCGCAGGGCTTCGGCGGGCAACGGGGTGATCGTCGGCGCCGACACCAAGTCGGTGCGCAGAATGTCGAAGGGTTCTTCGGCTTCTTCCGAAGGCTTGTACTGAACGATGTACGCGCCGACTTGCAAGTAGTCAGTCTGCAGAACCGGCGGCCAAAAGTCTTCGCCACGATTGGCCAGCGTGCGCGCCAGCAACCGAGTGGCTCGGCCGCTGAAGCCGCTGAGCACCATCTCGAGTCGGCCGAGTGATTCGCGATAGATGTAGAACACGAGCGCCGTATCTTGGCCACCGGCGTATGTCCACGTGCCGTCGGCTTGCTCGTAGTAGATGCCCGGCTGGTCGGCTTGATCTTGTTGACTGAGCTGCATACCGGCCGAAGCGCACGAGGGATGCGGGTCGCGATCACGGTAGCGCAAAAAGAACGGGCAGGGACGCTGCGATGCGCGTTCGACATTGTCGTGCGATTC
>JBQCEI010000704.1:0-4706 GCA_051960375.1 Aureliella sp.
GACGCTGCCAAGTAGTTTCGGCTGTGAACGATCCGTCACCCGGGGCGACAAGTCCGCGGCTGACGACAAGCAACCGGACGCTGTCAGCGTGCCGGCTGATGAAACCCTGAAGCGGGGAGCGAAGTACCAAACTTAGCTCCCGTTCTTTTTTGTAGGTTCTTGCCCGCTAAAGTTACATCCAGGCCAGCATTTTGCGGTACATTGAACGGCGCAGTCGCACGCACGCCTGCTTCTGAACTCTTCTGCCCTGTGTTTCTTTCAGACCGAGGCGAATGATGAGCGGACCGTTAGCCAATTTCTCGGCACAGGAACGCTTGCGGCGCAGTTTCGCCGTGTGGAGTCTCGCGATTTTCGGATCGCTTTCCAGCAGCGGCTCGGTGATGCTCGATCACACTAGCGTCTGGGCAGCCGACGATCCGGCGAGCGGCTTAGCCGCCTCGCAGTCGCTCACGCAAAGCGGCTCGGAGCAAACGAGCCCGAGCAAGGGAACTTCCGATGATCGGAACTCAGAGCGGCTGACGCGCGAACGACTCTTCCAGCTGCTACAATCCAAGAAGAGTCAGGAGGCGATCGAACGAGTCGACGCAGCCTTGGCCGCTGAGCCCACCGCAGCCAACTATTATCTCTGCTACATCCTGGCCACTTATCTCAGCCGCTCCGATCCGATGGCCGCCCAAGAGCGGCTCGAGAGGATACTTGCCGGTCTGGGCGATCAGCTCGGAGAATCGGCGTCGACTCAAGCAGCTTCGTGTTATGCGCTGTCGGCTCAGGCGCTAGCCACACTCCTCGACGGACGCGGCGAAAGCGAAAAGGCCCTGGCGGTGCTCGAGCACGCAAGGGAAAAGATGGCGGCCCTGCCCAGTGCGATGTCGGCGGGCTTGCTGGTCGACAGCTGCCGCATGCTGATCAAGCTCGACCGAGCAGACGAAGCCAAGACGCTCATGGACCGGCGCGTCGAAGACGCCCTCGGCCGAGCCGAACAGATGCCGACGCTCAGTAACCGTTTGGCGGTGCCAACCGCGGTGAGCAGCTACAGCCGGTTGTTTCACGAGCGCTATCCTGAACGGGCCAGCCAGTATCGACAAAGAGCCGAAAAGCTCCTGCTAGCGGCTCTCGAAAAGGAAAACGCAGGGCCCGACGACTATGCGGCTTATCAATCGCTCGAGATCGCCGCTGCGATGGAACTCGGCGAATCGGACCCGCAGGCCGCCAAGGAAATTTTGCAGGCTCTTCAGCAACGAGCCGACGAACTCAAAGGACGCTTGGCCGACGGTCCGCGAAAACGATTGCTTCCGTTTGAGCAAACCCTCAAGGCGTCCCTTGCTCGCATCGAGGCCAAGCGATTGCAGCAAAAATTGATCGGCCAACCGGCGGCCCCGCTGGAGATCGGGTCGGTGGTCAACATGCAGCCGGTCGAGTGGGCTGATTTGAAAGGCAAAGTTGTCCTCTTGGATTTTTGGGCCGTGTGGTGTGGGCCGTGCATCAAGACTTTTCCGCACCTGCGAAAGCTGCAGCAAGAGTATGGCCCGCGCGGACTGGTCATCATCGGCGTGACCAACGCATACGGCTACAGCTGGGATGCCGAGAGCAAACATCCGGTGCCCAGAGTCGATGCTTCGCTCGCTGAGGAACTGGCCATGCTCGAGGAGTTTCGCAAGGAACACCAGCTCGAGTATGGTTTCATCGTGACGCCGCCGAAGAGCAATTACGCGCGCCAGTTTGGCGTAACGGGCATTCCTCAAGCGGTGGTGGTCGATCAAAATGGAACGATCCAATTGATTCGCGTCGGTGCGGGCGAGCAGTCAGCCAGCGACATCGAAGCCAAGATCCAAGAGCTGCTCGACAAGCCCGGCGCGTGACCGCATTCTGCAAAACAGTAGTTTCCCAGCTTCCTTTTTTACCGCGGAGACGCAGAGAGCGCGGAGATCGCAGAGAATCCTCCGCGCTCTCCGCGTCTCCGCGGTAAAAACGAGCATGGGACGTTTAGGTGTTCATTGAAGAAAAAATTCGTTATCGACGAGCGCGTGCCGCTGCCGGCCCGCGATGTTCTGTCCCTGATCCAATCGCATTTGAAGGTCCATCGTTCGATTGCCCAAGAGCTGCTGCTCGACGGGCTGGTCGTTGTCAACGGACGCGTCGCGCGCCAGCCGCACCTGCGGTTGTCTCCGGGCGATGTGCTCGAGGTCGAGTACGCTCCACAGCCGGCTGCAACGCCTTCCAAACGCAAGGCCGCGCGTCGCGAGCCCTTTGAGATTGCCTACGACGACGAGTACTTGATGCTGGTGGTCAAGCCGGCCGGATTGCTGACGGTGCCGACTCCCAAGCGCGAGCGCAATACGCTGATCAGCAACATCAATCAGTGGCTCGATCGGCAGCAGCGCGGCACGCAGGCCTACTGCGTCCATCGCCTCGACCGCGGCGTCTCGGGCTTGCTCGTCTTCGCCAAGTCGCTCGAGATCGCTCACGCGCTGCGCAGCCAGTTTCAGGCTCGCAAGCCCGATCGCAAATACGCTGCTATCGTCGCCGGCAAATTGGAAGAGCCGCGAGGCACGTTTCGCAGCCATCTGGCGACCGATGAAGCGCTCAATCGCTATTCAACCGGCGATCCCAACGTGGGCGAACTGGCGATCACGCACTACGAAGTGACCGATCAGTTCAGCGATGCAGCGATCGTGCGCGTGCAACTGGAGACCGGACGGCGCAACCAGATCCGCGTCCATTTCGCCGAAGCGGGGCATCCGATCCTCGGCGACCCTCGCTATCGCACACAAGAAGCGACGCATCGCTTCTGGCCCTACTCGCGACTGGCTTTGCATGCCGAGTCGCTTGGGCTGAAGCATCCGGTGACCGGCGAGAAGCTACAGTACGTCGCTCCTTGGCCGCAGGAGTTCCGCGACTTTCGGCGCAAGGCCAGCCGCGGGGCTTAAGAGGGGTCACCGCGGAGAGCGCTTCTTGTGTGGCACTGGCTACGCCAGTGTCTTCCTTTCGAAGTTTGCAGGTCGGCCAATAGTTAAATGCTCCTAAAGTCGAATCACTTGGACCGCTGCTTGGTGTTAGAGGTTCAGAAGGGTGTTCGGCCTGATAACTTCGAGCAGAAGACACTGGCCGAGCCAGTGCCACACGAGCGGTAAAACTCCTGGTCCCCTGGCGGAGAGCGACTGTCGATGTATGTTGGGAAGACTTGACCGGCTCGTCGCGCTATTGCACAGGGAACCAACAAGTGGGATTGATTGCAGAGAAGTTTCGTAACGATCCGCGAGTCGCCGAAGCCCGCCGCTTGCTGAAAGAAGCCTTGCTCGATGCGCAGAGCCAGCTCGAAGGACCGCATGGACCCAGCCCCGAACTGGTCGCTCCTTACAGCAAACTGCTCGAGCGATTGGCCGCTGCTCGCGGCGGTGCAACGTACTTCCCTTACCTCAGCAGCGGCCTGGGCAACGGGCCCTTAGTCGAGCTGGCCGACGGCAGCGTCAAGTTCGATTTCATCACCGGCATCGGCGTGCACGGTTTAGGTCACAGCCATCCCGAGATGCTCGAGGCGAGCCTCGATGCGGCTCTCGAAGATGCCATTATGCAAGGTAATCTCCAGCAGCACCCGCCCGCGCTGCGCGTGTGCGAACGCATGCTGGAACTGGCCAATCGCCGCGGAGCGACGCTGGGGCACTGCCTGCTGTCGACCAGCGGCGCGATGTCCAACGAGAACGCGCTCAAGATCGCCTTCCACAATCGCCAGCCGGCCGATCGCCTTTTTGCGCTCGACAACTGTTTCGCCGGGCGAACGATCGCCACCGCCCAATTGACCGATCGGCCGCAGTATCGCCAAGGAATCCCGACTGCTCTGGCGGTCGATTACTTGCCGATGATCACCACCCAGTCGTCGTCGGCCGAGATTGAGGCGGGGGTCAGCGTGATGCGCAAAATGCTGGCTCGCTATCCCGGCAAATACGCCGCCGTGTGGCTCGAACTGATTGCCGGCGAAGGAGGCTATTATCCTGCGCATCCCGACTACGTCCGCGCGTTGTGCACCGCGGCTCGCGAAGCTGGCGTGCTGGTGATCTTCGACGAGATCCAGACCTTTGCGCGGTTGAGTCAGCCGTTTGCGTTTCAGCATTTCGGCTTCAACCAGTTTGCCGACATCGTCACCTTCGGCAAGATCACGCAAGTGTGCGGCACGCTGTACCGGCATGAGCTCAAACCGAAAGGGCCGCTGCTCAGCCAAACCTTCATTGCCGCCACCAGCAGCATCGCCGCCGCGCTTCGCATGCTGGACATGCTCGAGAAGGTCGGTTGCTTTGGCGAAGCGAGTGAAAACATCCGCCGCCATCAAGTCTTCGAGTCGCGCATGCAAGAGCTGGCCAAGCGTTATCCTGGCCAGGTCAGCGGCCCGTATGGTTGCGGCATGATGTTCGCCTTCACACCGGCCGACGGCTCCGAACAGCTCGCAACGCGCATGGTCAACATGCTTTACGAAGCGGGCCTGATGAGTTTTCTGGCTGGCCACGATCCAGCTCGCATTCGTTTTCTACCGCCGCCCGGCATCACCACCGACGCCGATATCAACAAGGCGTGCGACATCATCGAAAGCGTCGTCGCCCGGTTCTAAACATCAGCCGCCGGGCGTTAGCCCGCGGTTCGATCTTAGTGTCTTGGAGTCTTGGTGGTTCTATAAGAGAATGAACCACCAAGACACTAAGACACCAAGAAGAGAC
>JBQCEI010000705.1:0-3711 GCA_051960375.1 Aureliella sp.
CTCTTTTACCGCGGAGACGCAGTGAGAGCGCGGAGCATTCCTCCTGGCTCTCTGCGCACCACTCAGTGTACCGGGGACTGTATAATGGGGCGATTCGTTTTGCAATTCAATCAGCTATTTGCGGCCACAGCCCGCGGCTGCCGCCTCTGAGCGGTCCCGGGATCGAGCGGCCGCTTTGTTCTCTCAGGTTGCACGATGTATTTGCGAATGGCCAATCGGCTGCTGTTGGAGACCGACAAACGCCTGCTGTGGAAGTTGGCTTACCAGGCAGGTTGGAAGGGTTTTCGCAGCGTGCAGAAGCACAAGCGACGCTTGCGCCGCGGCGAGTTCTTTCCGCCGTTTCTCTATCTATCGGTCATCAACACCTGCAACCTCCGCTGCCAAGGCTGCTGGGTCGATGTCGCCGGCAAGCAGACCAAGATCGACATCGACGCGCTGAACCGCACGGTCAACGAAGCCAAAGCGGTCGGCAACGCCTTCTTCGGCATTCTGGGCGGCGAGCCGTTCCTGCATCGCGAACTGCTCGACTTCCTCGAAGGGCAGCCCGATGTTTACTTCCAAGTGTTCACCAACGGTCACTTTATCACCGACGAAGTGGCCAAACGCCTGCGCAAGATGGGCAACGTGACGCCGCTGATCAGCGTCGAAGGAAGCGAGATCGTCAGCGACGAGCGCCGCGGCCGCAGCGGCGTGCTCAGCGCGACCATGCAAGGCCTGCAAAATTGCTTGAACAACAAAGTTCTGACCGGCGTGTGCACAAGCGTCTGCCGCACGAACATCGACGACCTGTTGACCCCGCAGTGGGTCGACCGCTTGATCGACATGGGAGTGATGTATTGCTGGTTCCATGTCTATCGACCGGTCGGACCCGATAGCCGCCCCGAGCTGGCTCTCGACACCGATCAGCTGCGCCGCGTCCGCCAGTTCGTCGTCGATACGCGAGCGACCAAGCCGATCATCGTCATCGACGCTTATCACGATGGCCAGGGACGCGCCCTCTGCCCAGCCGTAACCGGTTTCACGCATCACATCGGCCCCGGTGGTGACATCGAACCGTGCCCGATCATCCAACTGGCGACCGAGAGCATTCACGACGGTCGTCCGCAGACGGAAGTCTTAAACCAGAGCCAGTTCCTGCGCGACTTCCGCGAGCTGACCGCGCAGCACACCCGCGGCTGCGTCGTGCTCGAGCGACCCGAGCTGCTGGTGCAGCTGGCCGAAAAACACGGGGCTCGCGATACGACCCAGCGCCAAACCGCGCTGGCCGAACTGCAGGCGACCCAGCCGCGGCGCTCGCAGTACGTCCCCGGCCAAGAGATTCGCGAACGCAACCTCGCCGTCCGCTTTGCCAAATGGCTCGCATTCAACGACTTCGGGACCTACACCCGTCATTTCCAGGCTGAGAATTGGAGCGATCCGGATGTTGCGCGCACGGCGTCCGGCGGCCGATTGAGCGCTTTGCCGGTCGTTCAGGCTGAGGGGGAGCCGGGTGAGTGCTGTCAGTCGGGGTGTTCGAGCACGAGCACGAGCACGAGCACGAGCACGAGTACGCGTACGAGCACGAGTACGAGTACGAGTACGAGTACGAGTACGAGTACGAAGGACTAAGGACTAAGGTCTAGCAACTAGTGACTAGCAACTAGAAACTCCATGAAACCGATCAGTCCTTTAGCTTTGGGCGAGCGCATTACTTGCTTGCCGGTGGTCAATGGAAGTGGCCACTGCGCGCTTGTCGTGCGCAAGTGGCTATTGGAAAACGACTACGACTGCGTAGCCATCTGTTTGCCGCACTCGTTTCGCAGCCATGTTCTCGAAGCGATCAACAACTTGCCGACGCCATCGATCGTGCTGCAGCGCTGTTTGCCCGACTTCGGCGCATGGGAGCCTGGGGCTTCGGAGAGCGATGAAGAGGATCGCGACGCCGAGGCAGCCTGGAGCTATGTGCCGATCGATCCTTGCCAGCCGGTGATCATGGCTTTGCGTTTGGCCCTTGGCGAGCATCTGCCGATCGAGTTCATCGACCTGGAAACCAACGCCTTCCAGCCGCATGCGATTACGATGCCCGACCCTTACGCGCTCAAGACCGTCTCGCTCGAGCGTTTCGCCACGGCGGTGCTGCCAAGCATCATGCGGCCGTTCAACGAACAAACGCAGCAGCGGCTCGTCTACATGGGCCATCGCCTGCGCGAGCTGGAGAATCGTTATGGCCGCATTGTGGTCGTGTGCCCTATCCAGCTTTGGCCCTGGCTGCGCGAAGCCTACCAGGAGCGATCGGCCGAGCTGCCCGAGCACGACGCGGTCGAACCGCCGACAACTTACTCGGTCAGCCCCAATTCGCTGATGTTCTTGTTCGGCGAGCTGCCGTTCATCACGGGACTCTACGAACGAGCGCGGCTGCAGCTGGAGGACGACGAGAATCTATCGATCGACGGCGTCAAGCAACTGCTCATGTCGGCTCGCAGCAGTTATTTGCAGGACTTAGGCAAACGCGCGCGGCGGATCACGCCGCTGTTGCTCAGGCAGTGCTTGAAGTACATCCGCAACTTGACGCTGATGGAACGCCGCATGACGCCCGATCTTTACACGATCGCGACCGCCGCTCAGCAAATCCTCGGCGACCAGTATGCGGTGCATTTGATCGAGACGGCTCGCGATTATCCGTTTGAAGAAGATCTAGGACTGCAAGAGGCCACTCTCGGCATCGATCAAGCTCGATTGCCCGGCGACGAAGTCGTCAGCATCGTCAGCCGCTTGCCTGGCCCGCCGCTGGTTTGGCGCAGCTTGAAGTTGCAGCGCCGCCCGGCGCGTCAGGAGATGGAGCGTTGGAAGACGCAGTGGAATCCGTACTCGCAATGCTCGTGGCCACCTGAGGATAAGCTGATCGAGAGCTTTCGCACGCGCGTCGTCGACCGCGCTCGCGCGATCATCGGCGCCGACCTGGCTCGCAGCGAGAAATTCACCACCAGCATCAAAGACGGCATCGACATCCGCGAGACGATTCGGCATTGGTACGACGGCGACATCTATGTGAAGATCAACCCGCCGAGCACCGGGGCGATCGATTGTTGCGTGATGTTGTTCGACTTGCGTGCCGATCCGCAAGCCTATCCGTGGCGAACGACTTGGTTCGCTGAGCATGCTGAAGAATCGACCTTGGCCTTTTACGCGACCGATTTTCGGCAGCAGTTTGTCGGGCCCGGCATCGCGCTGGCTACCTACGGCGGCGCGATGTTTCTGTTTCCGCCGGTGGCCATTCCCGACATCTGGAGCGACCCGCGGCTAGAGTTTGCTCAAGGGCTGGAAGAGCGCCTGGTGGCCGCAGCCTGCCTGCATGCTCGCGAGCGGCAGATCGCTCTACTGAGTCCCCAGCCCCCCAACGCTCAGATGCGCCAAATCGCTCGACGCTTCCGCCGCACGCTCGTGCACATTCCGTTGAGCCAGTTCAACGACGCTCTCGTGCAACAGCTGCGCATGGTCCACGTGCTCAACGGCAAAGAAGTCCGCTCCTTCGCCTCACACTTCATCCGCAAAGCGTAGTTTTGCCTAGCGTAGCTTCACGCGTCTCGTTCCCAGGCTCCGCCTGGGAACGCACTGTCTTCGAGGCTCCGCCTCGCAGCACCTGCGAAGAAGCCGAACTTGGCCCGAGTCGCGGAGCGACGACACGTATTAGCCTGGGACGCAAGTCTAAGGTATCGGACGACGCGCGGCCTC
>JBQCEI010000706.1:0-4063 GCA_051960375.1 Aureliella sp.
AGCACGCGCTCGGGAAGCGATTCGGTTTCGCGGTTGAGTCGATCGACGGCGGCGGCGAGCTGCGGCATTTGCTCGGCCAGCGTTTTGGAGACCGAGCGTCGCAGTCGCGACTCGGCTGCTTGCAGCCGGTTCTCGCGCGAAGAGGCCAGCGAAAGATCGTCCAAACGCAGCTCTGCCAGGCGAGCTCGCAGTTGCGCGAGGAATGATTGCTGTGAAGCTGCTTCGTCGCCGCTGATCTCGAAATCGGGTACGCAGATTTCCGAGCTCAGATGAACGCGCGGCGCCATGGCAGCGATCTGGCGCCGCAACGTCTGAATGTCGCTTTGCAACTGGCGATGCGCGGGCGTCCCTTCCTGCATTTCTTCTGGCTCGACCGAACTGATTACTGGAATGCACTCCGAACCATCGATGCGCTGAGCGATCACCATGCTGGCCGCCGAGCGAATCTGGTCGCGAGCAATCACCAGCAGTTTGATCGGCGCCAGCGACAGCGCCTCCGCGGCGATTTCGGCGGCTCGCGGGTTGGCGTCCGTGGAACCGGGCGTGTCGAGGACCACGTACCGCCGACCGATGTCGAGCATCTCGGCATCGGAGCAGGCATGATAAATTTCGCTCTCGGGATCGAGCGCGTCGGGCGGAGTGGCGCCGACCCACACCAAGCGCGTGGTCGCATCATCGACGAGATCGCCGCTGCGCAAACGCGACTTAACTTGCTCGTTCGTCGTCAGCTGCCGAGCGACCCAAGTCTTACCTTGTCCCTTCGCTCCGACGATGGCAATCAGGAGCGCATGCACGCCGCGCGACTGCGTAATGTTGCTGGCCTCGTGGTCGTAGCGGCGACAGGCTTCCATGACCCAGTGCGTGGTGGGGGTTTCGCCGAAGACCGTCAGAGCCGCCTCTGAGACGCGCTGGGCGAGAGGTTGAGTGAAGGAGCTAGTCATGGAGCTGGTCATGGTGCAGATTGTTTTTCGACCTCATTGCGCAGCGCCGCGAGGGCGCCGTCGAGCGACTGAGCAAAGTGCGGCGCCAAGCGCCAGGTGGGCATCAGCGGTTGATGGGCGGGCATTTTGACGGGCAGCTGGCTGCTGGAGAGTTCGTGCCGCTGGCCGGCTAGCACGATCGACGGCATCTGCTTGGGAGCCGGCCTGGGCAAGCCGAGCGAATCGCACGTCACCGCGAACAGCGAGCTTAACTGGGAAAGCGCCGCTCCGCTTTCGACGATATCTTGCACCTCGCCGCCGAGCGTCGTTGGAATCGCCAGCGCGGCAATGCCCGCGGCCACGAGCAATTCTTTAGTCGTAGCGAATACCAACACCGCCGTACCGCCGCCATCAAATGGAATCAGCGTCACCGCCAGCAGCGGCCCGAAGATCGGAGCCAAAGGCATCATGCCGACGTAGAGTTTGCGTTTGAGCGACATGTGTTTCCACAGTTCGGCGCTCCACTGGTCGAGCCACTGGCTATCGAGTCGCACGGTGTCTTCCTGCCGAAAACGCTCCAGTGCGTGCTCGCAGACTTGCGTCAATTGGTCGGGCGACACAGCTGTGAGAGTTCCGTGGCGATCGGATCGCTCGAGCTGTTCGCGAAAGCGATCGGCGGTGACGATCTTGCCGGCGTGTCCCTGGCGGAAGCGTCCCAGGAAATGCGACACGCCGGCTGAAGCCGATTGCAACCAGCGCATGCGTTTGACGCCACCGGCGATCGAGCTTTGCAGCTGACGCACCGATCGGTCGAGGGCCAGGCTCGGCCGGATCGACCACGGCGCCGCTCGCACGAGACTATCGGACATCTGGGCGATGATCGCTGGCGAAGTTTGCAGCCGCAAACCCACCGCCTGATCCGACGCATCGCGCTGCGCCATGAATGCAAAGCACGCATCGGCAATCGCTTGCCAGGCGTGTCGCAGTTGCCCTTCGCGCTGTGCGCAGTTGGCTTCGAACCAGGCGAGCGACTCAGCAGTTTTAGCGGTCAGTTGATCGAGCACGCTGCGGCGGCTTTCCAAGATCAAACTGCCCGGGGCGAGCAATCGCGACAAGTCATGCAAGTAGCGCTCCACGACCGGCGGAGACATGCCGACGGCCGATTGCGCGGCCAATGCATCCGATTTGGCTGGCTGAGCAGACTGAGCTGGCAGAGCAGACCGAGCAGACTGCGATGCGGCAGCGCGGAAGAAGATCGGCAGTGGATCGTCGGGATCGAGCTGCAGCGATTCGGGCGGCGGCGGCAAACGATGTTCGGCCCAGTGGCTGCGATAATCGTAGGCCATGTACACGTCTTCAATTTCAAATCGCTCGACCAGATCTCGCGCCTGCTGGTCGACGACCGCAGGGCTATAACGCGTTTTGACTTTGTTGACGGCCAGGATGCGGCGCACGCCGGGCATCGTTTCGCGCAGCGTCTCGAGAATGGCCAGCAGCGTCTCATCGTGCAGCGCGCTGAGTTTACTGACCACGATGAACGCGCTGCACAAGCGGCCGACGCGGGACAGTTGCTCGCGGCGGTGGCGCTGCGTTTCGAGCGCATCGCTTGCTTCGCTCGGCGGCGCGCTCGACGATGAAGGTCCGACGGGGAACGCAGTTTGAATGTCGGGGCAATCCAGCAGCGCAAGGCCGAGCTGATCCAGCGCCGGATCATAAGCCAGCAGCGGCACATGCAGCGGATCGACGTCCGACTGGGCAGCAGACTGCGATGGAGCCGCGCTGCGGAGCTCGCCGTTGTATTGTGCGAAAGCGATTTCGGGCTCTGCCGACAATTCCTCGGGCTCGGCACCGAACAGCTGGGTCACATACGACCGGAGCACGCCGAGCAATTCCGGTTGCTGCCACCAGGCTTGCGGCAACCAGAGCACGAAGCGATGCGTACCTTGATTGTTCGCCGTGCCGCGGAGAACGCGGCGCCGTCCGGCGGAACTGAGATAAGCCGACAGGAGCGAGCTCTTGCCCGAGTTAAGCAAGCCCGTGATACCGACGACCGGGCAGTTGCCGATCTGCTCGATCGTCTGCGATTGCACGACCAGCGCGCCGAGGCGTTCGGCCAATTGCACTCCGCGCGCATGCTCGTGCGTCGAGCCCGCGACGTCGCGCAGGCTAGCTGCCTCGATCAGGCTCAGTTTGCGTCCGGTGTCGGGATAGAGCTGATGAACGCCGCGGTCTTCGCCCGCTTGGCTCAACAGATCGCTCGTTCGCCTCCACAGAGGTGTCATGCTGTCCAAGGGGTTACTCGCCAAGTTTGACGGTTGCGGCATGCATGACATTTTCGCGGCGAAAGCCGATTTTGGCTGACTCGCCACCGCGGGCTTTGATCAGTGCGTCGCGCAGGGCAACAATGTTCGGAATCGCCGCGCCATTGAACTCGACGATCACATCACCGGCTTGCAGCCCGGCTTTCTGGGCCGGCCCGCCGTCGATCACCGAAACGATCTTCGCTTCTGTCTCAAGCGACCGCGCCAGGCGAACGCCCAGCGTAGCGCTGGAAGCGTTTTGCCTCCGCGGGCTGGCGCTCCCCTTGATTTCGACAAACTGCGGACGCGCAGGCGACTCGGCGATCTCGCGTACGATATCGGTCACCATGCGGCTGATCCGCACCATGCCCGCCACATTGATCTTGTCGACATCATCGCTGGGGCGATGGTAGTCATTGTGCAAGCCGGTGAAGAAGTGATACACCGGAATCTTGGCGTTGTAGAAGTTCGCGTGATCGCTCGCACCGCGTCCTTGCGGAATCTTGACGACGTTGAAGCGATACTTCTCGTTCCAGCGATCGATCTGCTCATTGAACTCCGCGGCAGTACCGGTTCCATAGACAGTCAGTTCGTCGTCTTTCAAGCGACCGACCATGTCGAGGTTGATCATCGCGACGGTATCTTCGAGGGGCCAGCGCGGATTGCGCACGTAGAACTGGCTGCCGAGCAAGCCCGATTCTTCTGCGCTGAACGCCATGAAGATCAACGTGCGGCGGTTCGGACTGGTAGAGTGAGAAAGTTGTCGCGCGATTTCGAGCATGGTGACGGTGCCCGAACCGTTGTCGTCAGCTCCGTTATGAACCGCCACAGTGCCGGGAGCCA
>JBQCEI010000707.1:0-11680 GCA_051960375.1 Aureliella sp.
GGGAAAGTGGCGTTTATCACCGGTGGTGCCGGTGGGCTCGGGGCGGCGATCGCCAATACGTTTGCCGAGGCTGGCGCGAGCGTCGTGGTGGCCGATATCCGCGAGGATCAAACCAAAGAAGTTTGCGAAGCGATCCGTCGCAAGGGCGGCACGGCGATGCCGATGACGATCGATTTGCTCAACGAGGAAGCCGCCGTCGGGGCGCTCCACTTCGCTGCTCGTGAATTCGAAGGCATCGATATCCTCGTCAACAATGCGGGCACCGATTTGACCGTTTCGGTCGACGAGATGTCGGTCGCCGATTGGGATCGCATCGTGGCGGTCAACTTGCGGGCTCCATTCATTTTGTCCAAGGGAGCTTTGCCGCTGCTCAGGCAGCGCGGTGGTGGCCACATCATCAACATCACCTCGACGGCGGCCAAACGCTGCTGGGCGAATGCTTCGGCCTACCACGCGAGCAAGTGGGGGCTGTTGGGCTTCAGTCACGCTCTGCATGTCGAAGGGCGAAAAGAAGGAATCAAAGTCACCGCCGTGATCGCTGGCGGCATGCGACCTCCTTTTCTGACCGAGCGTTTCCCCGACATCGACCTGACGCTGCTGCAAGATCCTTACAACGTGGCGCAGGCCATCCTGCACGTGCTGCAGCTGCCCGCCGAGTCGGTCATTCCGGAGATCACCGTGCTGCCGATGCGCGAAACCTCCTGGCCATAACGCCGCGAGGGTGCCACCTTTTTGGGTAACCGGACGCGTGAGTTTTGAAGTTGCGCGTTTGGTTTTTGCGTGTGGCACTGGCTATGCCAGTGGCTCTTTTTTCGAAGTTTATAGCGTTCATGAGCCCGATCGCTCTCCGATGTCAGACTATGTTGCAAACCTTTTCCGTGGAGGTTGGATTGGCATTGGAACGCTTACCAGGCTCTGTGCGTTTCAAACTTCGAAGCAGAAGGCACTGGCATAGCCAGTGCCACACCGAGAAATGCGCTGGCTTCAAAGCGCGTAAGCCAGGGACGAACCGCCCGGAGAGGCAAGACTGGTCGCACATCGCGAGGCGGCTTCAAGTGTGAGACTTGCGACCTGTAAGGTCGCCTATGTCAGCCCAGGGCAAGACGCCGTCAGGCGGCGCAGCCCTGGGTAACCAAACGATCGGTATGTCGGCCCTGAAAGGTGCCGCTCATTGTTTGCGCAATGAACGATCGTGGCCTTTCAGCACGGGCAGGAATGAGCGGCCCTGTCAGGGCCGAGGTATCGCAATGCCTGTTTACCCAGGGCTGCGTCGGCCTGACGGCCTCCTTGCCCTGGGCTGACATAGGCGACCCTACAGGTCGCGAAAGCAGATCAATCACCAAGACACAAAGACACTAAGAAGACAGAGGCCAATTCCGGGTTTTCTACTGTTGGCCGTAATCCATGAAAGAGGTGTGGTGTGTATACGTTAGGAATCAATGCGGCCTTCCATGACTCGGCCGCTTGTTTGGTGCAAGATGGAAAGGTGATCGCGGCCGCTGAAGAAGAACGCTTCACTCGCATCAAGCATGGCAAGCGTCCGATTCCCTTCTCGACTTACGAGCTGCCGTTTCACTCGACGGAGTACTGCCTCCGCGAGGCGAACATCATGCTCAAGGACGTCGATCATATCGCGTACTCCTTCGAGCCGTTCTCGCTCTTGGGCCGGCACCGGGAAGCGGCGAGCATTACGCTTCCGCTGGAACCGAGCGCCCATGCTCGCTCGGAGGAATGGGAGTCGGTCTGGGATCCGTTGTTTCTCTCGTCGATCGTCAACGCGCCTCGGCACATGGTCGGCGGCGTGCCGCATCACTTGAAGAAACGTTTTCAGGGCATCACTGCCGACGGGCCGTACAAGTGGCACTTCGTACCGCATCACATGGCGCATGCGATCAGCGCTTTTTATCCGTCACCGTTCGAAGACGCCGCCGTCATGACGCTCGATGGTCGCGGTGAAAAGGACACGACGGTCTATGGATACGGTCGCGGTTATTCGTTCGGAATCTTGGGGCGCGTGCAGATGCCCCATTCGCTCGGCATGGTGTACGAACGCGTGACCGAGTACTTGGGCTTTCTGCATTCTTCGGATGAATACAAAGTCATGGCGCTGGCTTCCTTCGGCAAGCCGCGCTTTGTCGATTACTTCCGAGAGAAGATCAAGATCGGCGACGAAGGCAATTACACCGTCGAGCCGCTGATGCTGGTCGAGCAGTTCGGGCCGTCGCGTCAGAAAGGCGATCCCTTCGAGCAGCTGCATTCCGACATCGCCCATTCGCTGCAGGTGGTGCTCGAAGAGTCGGTGCTGAAGATTTCGAAGTGGCTGCACCGCGTCACCGAGTCGAAGAACCTGTGCCTGGCGGGCGGCGTGGCACTCAACTGTGTGATGAACGCTCGGCTGCTCAAGCACGGCCCGTTTGAAAACGTCTGGGTGCAGCCCGCCGCCGGAGACGCCGGCACGGCGCTCGGAGCGGCTCTGTGGGTCGACGCGCACGAGCGCGGTCTGGCCAGCGAAGATGTCAGCCGCACGCCGCCGGCGGCGCGCGCTTACGAGATGGACCATGCATACTTGGGGCCGGCTTACGACGATGCTGAGATCGAAGAGTTTCTGCGCTGGTCGAAGCTGCCGTTTCGCAAATCGGAAAACGTAGCTGCCGACACGGCCGACATCCTGGCTCAAGACAAGATCATCGGCTGGTTTCAAGGCCGCATGGAATACGGGCCGCGAGCACTGGGAGGCCGCTCGATTCTGGCTTCGCCGTGCAGCCCCGACATGCAGGCCAAGCTGAACGAGATCAAGGAGCGCGAGGACTTCCGCCCCGTGGCGCCGGTCGTGCTGGAAGAAGCGGTCAACGACTGGTTCGTCGATGCCAGAAAGTCGCCGTTCATGCTATTCGTTTACGACGTCAAGCCGGAGAAGGTCGACAAGATCCCCGCCGTGCGGCACGTCGACAACACGGCTCGCATCCAAACGGTCAGCCGCCAGCAACATCCGCTGTACTACGATCTGTTGAAAGAGTTTGGCAATCGCACCGGCGTGCCGGTGCTGGTCAATACGTCGTTCAACACGCGTGGCGAACCGGTCGTCTGCTCGCCGCGCGACGCCATCGAATGCTTCTGGTCGTCGCCGCTCGATGCGCTGATCATCGGTTCGTACATTCTGGAGAAAGCAGCGTGAACGAGCAGCCTGTTGCCTCGGTGGTGGTGCCGACTTATCGCAGGCCCGATCTGCTGGGCCGCTGTCTCGCCGCTCTGGCAGCCCAGCAGTGCGAGGTCCCCTTCGAGGTGCTGGTCGCCGACGACGCCAACAGCGACCAGACAAGGCAACAGCTTCAGCAGTGGACCAACCAGACCTATCCCGACCGGAGGTTCCGTTACCTCGCGGTCACACAGAGCCACGGTCCGGCCGCCGCGCGAAACGTCGGCTGGCGGGCCGCCGTCGGCGAGATCATCGCCTTTACCGACGATGACACAGTTCCCGACCCGGCATGGTTGGCTCAAGGATTCGCTGGGCTGAACTCGCGACCGCAATTGGTCGCGGCCTCGGGCAAGGTCGTCGTGCCGTTGCCGGAAAAGCCGACCGACTACGAGAAGAACGAATCGAATCTCGCCAACGCCGATTTTGTCACGGCCAACTGCTTCGTGCGCAGGGCCGCCTTGGAAGCGATCGGAGGGCTCGACGAAGATTTTAAGATGGCTTGGCGGGAAGACAGCGATTTGCACTTCCGGTTGCTGGAGTATTCGGGAACCACCGATGGAGTTGGCCATTTTCCCGAAGCGATCATCGTGCATCCGGTCCGCAAAGCGCAGTGGGGCATCAGCCTCCGTCAGCAGCGCAAAGCTTTTTATAACGCCCTGCTCTACCGCAAGCATCCGCAGTTCTATCGGCGCTACGTGCAAGCTCGCCCGCCTTGGAAATATTACGCGATCGTAGCCAGTCTGGTCGGTGCGGTGATCGCTTATCTGCTGGGCGCTCCCTGGCCGGCTGCAGGACTCTTGGCGATTTATATCGCGCTAACCCTGCAGTTCTGCTGGATGCGCTTGCGGTCGACTTCGCGTCGTCTGAGCCACGTGGCCGAGATGGCTTTCACCTCGCTGCTCATTCCTCCGCTGTCGATCTATTGGCGGCTGCGCGGAGCCTGGGCCTTCCGAGTCTTTTTTCTATGAGCAATGCATCGATGGATGAAATGAAGCTGAGCAACGAGGCGCTGGAAGTCACGGTTGTTCCTTCCGCAGGAGGCCGCATCGATTCTCTGAAGGACTTGCGCACGAAAACCGCTCGCGAGTGGATCTGGCATCCAGCGGGTTACCAGCGCAAAGAGCGTCGCCTCGAGATCGGCGCCAACTTCGACGATGCCTGGACCGGCGGCTTCGACGAGATTTTTCCCAACGACGCCGAAGCGAATTTTCAGGGACGTCAGCTCGCCGGACATGGCGAGCTGTGGAGCCAGGCTTGGGAAGTCAGCGAGCGATCCGATCGGCAAGTCACGCTGAACTACTCCTGTCAAACCGTTCCGGTCGATGTGGCTAAGACCATTCAAATCGACGACCGACGGCCGGCAATCAATCTGAGTTATCGATTCCAAAGTCGATGCGACCAACCGCTGCCGTATCTGTTCAAGCTGCACCCAGCTCTGGTGGTTGAACCGGGCGACGAGATTTTGCTCCCCGAATGTCTCATCGAACCGGTCGAGCTCGGCTTCAGTTCGATGATCGGCCAGGCGCAAAAGACGCGCTTCCCGCGGGCGCTCTCCAAGGATGGCCAGGAGATCGCCGTGAACATCATGCCCGAGCCCGAAGAACAGGAGTTTTATTACGCGACCGAACTGGCCGATGGGTATTGCGGCATCAAGAGCCAGAAGACCGGCACTTCGCTCGTCTTTCGCTTCGATCGCCGGGATCTACCGTACGTGTGGATGTTCCAGAGCTATGGCAAGTGGCGCGGCTACTACGTCGTCGTCCCCGAGCCCTGCACGAACATTCCATGGGATCTCGAGAAGGCTCTCTCGCAAGGAACCTGTGGCGTGCTCGGGCCTCACGAGCGCAAGGCGATCTCGATCTCGGTGGCGATTGAGGATTGTTAAGCTTGCCCATTTTTTTACCGCGGAGGCGCGGAGAGCGCGTATTGAAGTTGCGTACTTTTTGTAACCCGACGCGTAAGCGAGGGACGAACCTGCCACAGCGGCCGGCTCATCCGTGCGCATCGCTTACGCGTTTTGAAGCCAGCGCATTTCTCGGTGTGGCACTGGCTATGCCAGTGTCTTCTGCTTCGAAGTTTCAAGCGACCGAAGGGCTGGTAAAGCGTTCCAACGCCGTTCCAACGTCCACGGAAAAGCTTTGCAACATAGTCCGAGATCGGAACGCGATCGGGCCGATGAACGCCACAAACTTCGACAAAAGAGTCACTGGCAAAGCCAGTGCCACACAGGAAAGCCCAAAAGCGCAACTTCAAAACTTACGCGTCGGGTTACAAAAGAGCGCGGAGGGACGCAGAGGGTATTGAATCGCTACCTGCCTAAACTTGCTTTTCGCTCGCCGCTTTGACCAGAATGCGCACCGGCGGTTACTGGGTTTCTCTTCACTCTCAGTAGGTAGCGAGACAGTACATCATGGCGCGTCGCATCAATCGCAGACAGGTTCTCAAGGCCGCGACCCTCGGTTATGCCGTCACTTACATTCCGCGGCGCGCCTGGGGGGCCAACGACCGAATCTATCTGGCTGGGATCGGCGTCGGCGGCAAAGGGGCTGGCGAAGTCGAGGATCTTACCGCCGAAGGAGCTCAATTCGTTGCGTTGTGCGATGTCGATGCCGATCGAGCGGCAGGGACTTTTCGCAAACATCCCGATGCCAAGGTCTACAAAGACTTCCGCGTCATGCTCGAGAAGGAAAAAGGGATCGACGGCGTCACCGTCAGCACGCCCGATCACACGCATGCGGTCGCTTCGCTGACGGCGATGGCGATGGGCAAGCATGTCTATTGCCAGAAGCCGCTCACCCATTCGATCTTTGAAGCTCGCGTGATGGCTCGCGCGGCCGATCACTACAAAGTCGCCACGCAGATGGGCAACCAGGCGCACGCCGGCGAACCGATTCGCCGCGCGGTCGAAGTGGTGCGAGCCGGAGTGATCGGGCCGGTGCGCGAAGTTCACTGCTGGACCAATCGCCCGATCTGGCCGCAAGGTCAAGCGGCTTTGGCGGAGCGCGATAAGCTGGCTTCGCAAAGCGTTCCGGCCGGGCTCGACTGGGATTTGTGGCTTGGGCCTGCAAAGGTCCGGCCTTACAACGCCTGCTATGTGCCTTTCAAGTGGCGCGGTTGGTGGGACTTCGGCACCGGCGCGCTCGGCGATATGGCTTGCCACATCATGGACATGCCCTACTGGGCGCTCGACCTGGGTTCGCCCGAATCGGTCATCGCCGAGTCGGGAGGCAAGACCAAGGAAACGGGTCCCGATTGGTCGACGATCACGTACCAGTTTGCAGCTCGCAAAGCGGTCGGCGGGGGCAATCGCGGCGGCAGCGTCGGACCGGCGTCCAGCGTCGCTCAGCCGCCGGTGAAGTTCGTGTGGTACGACGGTGTCCGCGATGGTCGCCCGAACGCTCCTTATGAACTGCTGCAGCGCGCCGTCGCGGATGCGGCTAAAGCCAAAGCTCAGGAGCCGTCCGAGCCGCAGGCCGGCAATCGCCGCCGCAATCAGCCCACCATCGATTCCCCGGCGGCTTGGGATCTGATCCTGGTAGGCGATGAAGGGCTGATGCTCTTCAACCGCGGTTCGGAGAACTGGATCATCACTCCCGCCAAGCGAGCCGAAAACATCGCCGACATACCCAAAACGATCGCTCGCGTGGCCAATGAAGATGCCGAATGGCTGGCCGCGATCAAAGGCGGTCCGAAGGCCCTGTCGAGCTTCGACTACGCCGGCCCCTTCACCGAAATGGTCTTGCTCGGCAACCTGGCCGTGCGGCTCGGCAAGAAGATCACTTGGAACTCCGAGCTGCTCAAAGCCGAGAACGCTCCAGAAGCCGAGCCGCTGATTCGCACCGAATACCGGCAAGGCTGGGAACTGCCGGTAGCCAAAGAGCTACTGCAAATCGGCTGATTGCGACATTAATGGCTTTGTGTGCCACTGGCCTTAGCCAGTGTCTTCGCTTCGAAGTGTGAAGCGCGGCGGAGGTTTTCCGTCTACTACCATCGAACATGTGCGAACCATAGTTCCTTCTGCCAAGTTCTCTGGCATTGGGACGAATTGCAGCCATGTCGCCATTCAACTTCGATGGCGAAGACACTGGCTAAGGCCAGTGGCACACAGGAACTAAAACTTTCATTGCGCCGGCAACAGCTCCGCCATCAACTTGGTCAGTGCCGCCAGTTCGAGCGGCTTGACCAGGTGGGCGTCGAAGCCGGCCGCTTTGGATTTCTTGCGATCTTCTTCCTGCCCCCAGCCGGTTAAGGCCACCAGTACCATGCGCTGGCCCCAGGGCGCCTGCCGAATCAGCTGCGCGACTTCATAGCCGTTGAGCCGCGGCAGGCCGATGTCGAGCACGACCAGATCGGGGCGGAATTCCGATGCAGCTCGCACCGCTTCCACGCCATCGTGGACGGTGCGAGTTTCATTGCCCGTCATTCTCAGCAGCATGGCCAGCGTGTTGGCCGAGTCGCGGTTGTCGTCGACGACCAGGATGCGCCGCTGGGAAGGGACACTCAGTTCGAGATCGTTCTTCGCGCGAGGCAGTTCGGGCTGCTGAACGATGATCGGCAATCGCACGACGAACTCGCTGCCGCGGCCGACTCCTTCGCTGAACGCCTGCACCGATCCATCGTGTAGCTCGACCAGCCGCTGGACGAGCGTCAAGCCGATGCCGAGCCCGCCTTGAGAGCGAGCCAGTGACTGATCGACTTGCGTAAACATTTCGAACACCTTGGGAAGCATCGGCGGAGGAATGCCGACGCCGGTATCTTTGACGGTGACTTCGACATCGCCCCCTTTGCACCGGGCCGTCAGCCGGATGCTGCCGCCGGGATCGCTGTACTTCGACGAGTTGTTCAGCAGATTGCTGAATACTTGAGCCAGTCGCACTGAATCGCCGCGAACGTATACCGGAGCCGCTGGCAGCGATACGACCAATTCGTGACCGTTGGCTTCGATCGAGGGCCGACTGGTTTCGATGGCTTGATAGATCACAGTCGATAGTTCGATGACCTCTCGGCGAAGATCGATCTTGCCGCGCGTGATTCGGCTTACGTCCAGCAGATCGTCCACCAGATGCACCATGTGGCGGATCTGGCGTTCCATCAGCGCGCAGGCCGAGCGGACGACTTCGGTATCCGCACTGGAGAGCTGTAGGATTCGCAGAGCGTTGCTGATCGGAGCCAGCGGATTGCGGAGTTCGTGGGCCAGCATTGCCAAAAACTCGTTCTTGCGTTGGTCCGCTTCTTCCAGCCCCGCCGCGATGCGCCGCAATTCGTCTTCCATGTGCTTGTGCTCGGTCTGGTCGCGCATGACTTTCATGAAGCCGAGCAGCCGGCCTTCGCTATCGCGCGAAGCGGTCGTAACGCCGCTGGCGAAGAACTGTGTGCCGTCCTTCTTGCGCAGCCAGCGGTCATTGGCGGTGCTTCCGGCTGTAGCGGCCTGATGGAGTTCTCGCTGAGCCACTCCATGCGCCTGGTCCTCAGGACTGAAGATGATCGATGTAATGTCTTGGCCGATAAATTCCTCTTCTTCAAAGCCCAAGACGCGACGAACGCCTTCGTTCCAACTGGTAGGCCGGCCGTGCGTGTCGGTGGTAAAGATGGCGTAGTCTTTGACTTGTTCGACGATAGCGCGAAACCGCATTTCGTTTTCCCTGGCGGCGGCTTCATCGCGTTTGCGCTCGGTGACATCTTGGAAGTAGAACGACAGCCCGCCATTTTCCATCGGAAAAATGTTGACAGAGAACCAGGCATCCAGCGGCTGGAACAGAGCTTCCAACTGAACCGAAACGCGGTCGCGCATCGCGCGGCGGTATTCATGTTCGAAGACGGTCCCCAAGATTTCCGGGAAGACCTGCCATAGCTCGCGACCGATCATTTCTTCGCGGCTGCGATGGTAGATGCGTTCGGCCCGCGCGTTGATGTACGTGAATCTCCAGTCGGCATCCACGGCGACCAGCGCATCGGTGATGCTTTCCATCGTGGCGGCAACCTGCGCGTACGCCGCTTCGCGCTGTCGCTCGGCGCGTTCTCTTTCCGCCGCTTCGATTTTGAGAGCCGTATTGGCGTCGAACAATTCCTGCGTGCGCTGCTGAACGCGCACGTCGAGCTCGTCGCGAGCCTGGCGCAGTTCTTCTTCGGCGCGTTTGCGGAGCGTCACGTCGTGCATCGACATCACCGCTCCGAGCACTTGTCCGCGATCGTCATGGAAGGCTCGTGCGCTGATGATTAGCGTACGCGGCGGTTGGCCTTCCGGGATCGCGACCACTTCGAGATCCTCGACCGTTTCTCCTTTGAGCGCGCGGCGGAGCGGAAGGTCTTCGCCGGTGATGCGGACGGTGCCGGTGGAGTCGAAGACTTCACAGTGATCGCATAAGCGGCTGAGCGGGAATGCGCACGATTGAAGTCCGAAGAGCTTGCGAGTGGCTTCGTTGCAGAACGTCGGCGTGCCCGCGGCATCGCAGGCCAAGATGCCATCTTGCAAGCTTTCCAAAAGCGTCGACAGAAATCGATTGACTCGCAACCATTCTGCTTCTCGTTGCGATTCGTGCTCTCCGGGCGGCCCCGGCGGAAGAATGCTATGGGCATTCTGGCCGGTAACGGATGGGAGTTGTTGGCCCTCGTTGTCCGTTACCATGAGTTGCCTCACAGGATGGCTACCGCCCGAGCGACGCTGCCATGCCGAATAGGAATTGGGTGGACGCTGGGCCGCGTGTATTCGTCGTGTCATCGCAAAAGGCCAAGCTATATATGTACCGGCCGCCAGGCGGCCATCGAAGTCGTTTGTGGACCGCTGCCGCTCGCTTTGGCACTGCCTCCTTGCCCCAAGAATCCGTCCGGTGCATTGGGACACCGATTTCGTTGTGGGGTGAAAAGGCTACCTCACCACGCGACAAGCTGCTTGGATGAAAACAATCGATCCAAGCTGATATCGCAAGAATGCTAATCGCGTGCCAGCCAGGAATGAACCACCAAGACACAAAGACACCAAGTCTGTCTTGGAGTTCTTGGTGTCTTTGTGTCTTCGTGGTTAACTCTTCTGCTATTGGGCACTGGCGCGGGTTCACTACTCCTGCCGCATCAACAAGTACAAAATCTTCCTGCCGAACTCTTCGACGCTGACGTCGGACGAGTTGGCCAGGACGACGACACCAATCGCTTCGTCGGGAAGCATGGTGACGTAGCTCCGCGAACCGCCGGCGCCGCCGTTGTGCCAGACGACGTCGAGCGCATTTTCCGAATCGATGTGCCAGGCCAAGCCGATCGCCGTGGCGGGCTTGTCGGTCGGTCGCCGCTTGACGATCGCCTCGCGCATCGCGCGGTGCAGCGCATCGTCCGAAGGCTCCCAATGAGCTCGCACATATTTCAGCATGTCGCTGGTCGTCGACAAAAACGATCCCGCTCCGGCCATCGTCGTGTCTTCCCAAACTTCAACCGGCTTGCCGCCCGAATGAGGCTGCGCGACGCGAGCCCGGAGGTCGGCACCGAGCGTCATGCGCGTGCTATTCATTTGCAGTGGATCGCACACGCGCGAGACGACCAGGCTTTCGAAATCGGTCTGGGCCCGACGCGCCAGCAGCTGGCCGAGAACTCCGAACCCGAGGTTCGAGTACGCATAGCGGCGTCCGATCGGTCCATCGAGCTGCACGCTGCTGAGCGCCTCGTACATTTGCTCCACCGTGTAATCGGCGTAGGGATTCAGCGGGTTGCTCGGCCGCATATTGGCCGGCAGACTCGGCAAGCCCGAGGTGTGCGTCGCTAAGTCTATGAGCGATATGCTGACGCCATCGCGATGCGGGGCGGTGACTCCTTCGGGAAGCAACGCATCGATCGATTCGCTGAGCCGCAATTCGTTGCGCTGCTCCATGTCGGCCAAGACCAAAGCGGTAAACGTCTTGCCAACCGATGCGATCTCAAACACCGTATCCGCGTCCGGCTGCCGTCCGTCGCTCAAACGTCCGAACGACAAGAAATCGGTGTATTGCCCTTTAACAATTCCAACTGCGATGCAGCTCGGTTTTCCACGGACGTAACCTTCACCGAGCTGCTCAATGAAGCGTTTCACTTCCTCTGGCGTGAGGGAATCTTTTTCGATCTTAAGGTCGGCCAGCGGATCGAGAGCCGTTTCGACCACCACGTTGTGATAGGCCCACCAGAACAAGCCCACGGCCGCTGCGCCGATGATCAGGCCCATCAATCCACAAGCCGACATTGCGAGAAAGTTCACAGTGGATGCTCCCTTCATAAATTTTGCGGTTCAGGGGTGGCAGAGCATTGGGTAGTGGCATTGCAACATCTCGCTCTAGGGCCAACGGCCCGCGATCCGTTAGCCCAGCCCGGCGGGCTGGGATCACTGTGCGTCCGCGGTAACCCAGCCCGCCGGGCTGGGCTAAGGGATTACGGACCTTTGGTCCTCAAGAAGTCCAAACTCATCAGATCGCGAGCCTGCTCTCCTTGTCCGCTTTTAACTTCGACATTAAAGACACTGGCTAAGGC
>JBQCEI010000708.1:0-2744 GCA_051960375.1 Aureliella sp.
CTGAGCTGGCCGCGCGTGCATGTCGAAGCCGACTTTCACGGGGCGGTCCAGTTCGAAGACGTGCTGGACATCTCGGTCCACATCGCTCGGCTCGGCGCGCGCAGCGTGACTTACGTCTTCCAGTTCACCTGCCAGGGCCGTCAGATCGCCAGTGGCAAGACCATCGCCGTGTGCTGTCACGTCGGCACCGATCGCTCGCTCGAATCGATCGACATCCCAGCCGATCTGCGGCAGCGACTCGCGCGTTACGCCACCAGCGAGTGAGACCGCCGATGGACCCGCTGGCGCTAACGTATCTCGAGCGGCTGACGCTGCGACTGACCATCGGTGCAGCCCAATTATCGACGGACCTGCAAGAACTGCACGCCCGATACATCCTCGCCGCGCAGCAGCCCGACGGTGGCTGGTCGGGGCGCGAAGGGGGCAGCGATCTGTACTACACCAGCTTCGCCCTGCGTTCGCTGGCGATCTTCGGGTTGCTCGAAGGGGAAGTGGCTCAGCGCGCCGGCGCGTTCTTGCAGTCGCGGCTTTCCGCGCACGAGACGCTGGTCGATCTCATGTCGCTGGTCTACTCGGCCAAACTGCTCGAGGCAGCCTGCGGCGTCGATGCCTTCGCCGGAGCGCAAAGCGAGTGGTCGGCGCGGCTGGCCAGTTTGCTCGAGCGCCTGCGCCGCGACGATGGCGGTTACTCCAAGAGCTTCGAAGGAACGGTCGGCAGCACGTATCAAACGTTCCTCGTGCTGCTGTGTCTTGAGCTAATCGGTCAGCCGATCCCCGAGCCGGGGCGCATCGCCGAGTTTCTCATGCGCCAGCGTCAAAGCGACGGCGGCTTTTTGGAGATTCGCGTCGGCAAGCGCTCGGGAGCCAACCCGACCGCAGCGGCCGTCGGCGCCTTGCGCGTTCTCGACCGCCTTGCGCCGGATGTCGCCGACGGCGCTGGAGCGTTTCTGAGCGACTTGCAGACCGACGAAGGAGGCTGGCAAGCCAACACGCGCATACCGTTGCCCGATCTGCTGAGCACATTTACCGCTTGCGTGACGCTGGCTGACCTGGACCAGCTCTCCGAAATCAACCGGAGCAGCGCCGAGCGCTACGGCTTGAGTATGCAGCGCGCGAGCGGCGGCTTCTGCGGCTTTGAATTCGATCCGGCCGAGGATGTCGAATATACGTTTTACGGACTGGGGTTGCTGTCGCTGCTGCGAACTTAACCCGGCGCATAGTTTTTTGATGTTAAACATGCATGAGTGTGGCACTGGCTATGCCAGTGTCTTCTGCTTCGAAGTTTGTTGGCTGGAAGGCTGCGCAAAGCGTTCCAATACCGATACAACTTCTGCCGAAGACCTCACGCATCACAGCTGGCCATCCGAGGCCGTTTTCTTTCCTGCACGATATAAACTCCGAAAGAAGAGCCACTGGCATAGCCAGTGCCACACGATACCTGTGTTTTTCAACGCAGAGAGCGCAGAGGTATTCGATAGTCGATGACGACAACGCGTCTCTGGGAACCCGACCAGTATCAACTTCTCGATTTCGGCGGTGCCCGCAAGCTGGAGCGCTTCGGCACCGTGGTACTCGATCGTCCGTCGCCCGCTGCCGAGCGAGCTCGACGGCGATCGCCCGAGCTCTGGCAGCGAGCCGATCTGAGGCTCGATGACAAGGGCCGCATTGAATCGGCCAACCGCGAGCCGCCGGCCGATTGGCGCGTCGGTTATGGCGCGGTCACTCTGCAGCTGCGGCTAACTCCCTTCGGCCATGTCGGTCTCTTTCCCGAACACGCGCTCAACTGGGCCTGGCTCAGCCAGCGCTACGCCCACTTGCGGCAACTGCAGCCCGGTGCGCCGATCCGAGTGCTCAACCTATTCGCGTACACCGGCGGCGCGAGTCTCGTCTCGGCGGCTGTGGGCTGCGAGGTAGTTCATGTCGACTCCTCAGCGCCGTCGGTCGCTTGGGCTCGTACCAGCGCGGAGCTTTGTGGTTTGTCCGGCGCGCCGATACGCTGGATCGTCGACGATGCGCGAACCTTTGTCGCTCGAGAGGTGCGCCGTGGGCGGCGCTATGAAGCGATTATTCTCGATCCGCCCAGCTATGGTCACGGTCCGAAGGGTAAGAGCTGGATCATCGAGCGCGACTTGCCGCAGCTGCTGGGCGAGTGCTGCGAACTACTGGCCGGCAACGGCAGCTCGCTGGTCCTCACCGGTCACAGCGAAAGCTTGAGCGGCGAGTCGATCGATTTTCGTTTGCCGCTCTCGGCAACCGGTCACCGCCCGCATCTCGTCGAAACAGGTCGGCTCACGCTGTGCGATTCCGCTGAGCGCGCACTGGACAGCGGCTGGTACGCGCGCTTAACGATCGGCCGCGCATAAGCGCGAAGAAAATCTATCTTGCTTGGTGTCTTTGTGTTTTTGTGGTTCAAAAATTTCGTTACCCACTTAGCACAGACATATCTAGCAGCGGAACGCCCAGCCGACCGTCCGCGCGCGGCGTGATACTTGCTATAACTCTCTTAATTCGCTCGATACTTGCTGCTTGAGTTAGAGGGGTAATATGCGCAAGTTATGGATCGCGTTCGCGGCGGTGTTAGGGATTTCATTTCTGGTGCTCGGTTGGATCGGTAGCCGCATCTATCAAGAACTGCCTCCGATCCCCGACAAGGTCATCACCGATGACGGCCAAACGATTGTCGACAGCGGCCAGATCGCGGCGGGACAAAATGTCTGGCAGTCGCTTGGGGGAATGGAAGTTGG
>JBQCEI010000709.1:0-2347 GCA_051960375.1 Aureliella sp.
CGCAATGGGCGTGATGCTTTCTCGCGGCAATCGCTTGGCAAATAAACGGCAAATCCGGCTCCGCGGCTTGGGATTGCTCGGGCTAGCGCTGGCCGCTTCTGGGCCTCTTGCCGCTTGGGCCGTCGACAACGCGACCTCGCCCGGCGTTCGCGACCGCGCGCTGAGCCCGAGCGAGTCGACGGCGCAGCTGGTAATCGCCGATGGCTATCAGATTCATTTGATCGCCGCCGAGCCCGACGTAGCCAGTCCCGTCGATGCAGCGTTCGACGATCGCGGACGGCTGTGGGTGGTCGAGATGATCGACTATCCGTTCCGTGAGAAATCGCAGACCGAGCCGCGCGGACGCGTTCGCATTCTCAGCGACAGCGATGCCGACGGGCGTTTCGACCAAGCGAAGGTGTTCGCTGATCCCCTCGACATGCCGACCGGGATCGGGCTGTGGCGCGATGGAGCGGTGGTCACGCTCGCCGGAAAGCTCGTATGGATGCGCGACACCGATGGCGATGACCGCGCCGATAAAGAAGAAGTATGGCTCGAAGGTTTTGCCCAGCAGAACGAGCAGTTGCGAGCCAATCATCCGCGGTTGGAACTGGACGGATGCTGGTACATCGCCAGCGGTCTGCGCGGTGGCAAAGTGGTAGCCGCTTCGGGTGTCAGTGGAACTGCGCCCAGCGAGCCGATCGAACTGGGGACGCGCGACGTTCGCTTCGATCCGCGGACCGGCATGCTCGAAGCGATCACAGGTCCGGCTCAATTCGGACTCACCTTCGACATGGTCGGCACGCGGATGTTTTGCAGCAATCGCAATCCGTGCGTGCAAGTCGTCTTCGAACAAAGCTTGCTGAACGACAACCCGCTCACCGGCATCGTTCCGCCCATTCGCGACGTGCTCCCGTCGGGTGAAGCTTCGCATGTTAAGCCGCTGGTCGAAGCTTGGACCACGTCGAACCTGCACGCCGGCCAGTTCACCGCCGCGTGTGGAGTCTACTTCCAACATCAAGCCGCTCGCGAAGCGATGCCCGAGGAAGCGATCAAGCGGATCAGCACCGAGACGCTTGGCCAGGTCTTCGTCTGCGAACCGACCGGCAGCCTCGTACACATGCAACCGGTGACGCATCGCGGCACGCTCTGGGAAGTCGATAGCAAGAGCGCATCGCAGGACGCTGCCGAGTGGCTGGCCAGCCGCGATCCGTGGTTCCGACCGGTCAACGTGTTGGCTGCGCCGGGCAACGGCGTGCTGGTCATCGACATGCATCGCGCGGTGATCGAACATCCCGACTGGGTGCCTGACGAACTGAAGAATCGCCCCGACTCGCGCTACGGAGAGATGTCGGGCAGGATCTACTGGGCTGCAACCAAGGACGCTGCGTGGCCGGCGGCCAGCTTGCAGGAGCTTCGCGAACAGCCGCTCGGCAAACGCTCCAATGCGGAGCTGGTAAAGTTGCTCGATCGCTCCGATGCGTGGATTCGCCGCACAGCGGCCCGCTTGCTGATCGAGCGCGATGCGGTCGACGCGTTGCCGCAGCTCTTGGCCATGGCCGCCGACACGCACACCGCCTCGGTCGAAGCTCGCGTTTATGCTCTGCAGCTGATCGCCCTTTTTGATCCCGGCGCTCGCACGCACTTGAAGCCCGCGCTGACCGATGCGCAGCGGCTGGTTCAGATCGCCGCGCTGCGAACGTTGTCGCGGATTCCGGTCGCTGCAGCCGATGGGGCAGACCATTCTTCAGCCGAAGCGACGCAGATGGCGCTCGAACTGGCCGTCGCTACCGAGGATCCTTGGTTGCGACGGGAAGCGGCGATGTGCGCGGCTCGCAACGCCGGCGCACTCAGCCAAGAGGACGGACAAAAAGCGGCCGAGCGCCTCGGCCGACTCGCTGCGGCCCACGCTGACGATGCGCATTTGCTGGTGGCGATCGCCGCTGCCACGCGTCAGCACTCGAGCCGGTTCTTTCTCAGCTGGCTCGACGGTCTGACCGAGCTGCCCGCCGACGCCGCGGTCGGTCGCGTCGGTCAAGATGTCGCTCGCGACAAGTGGATCACCAGCGCCGCGCGGATGCTGGTCACGCACCTGGAAAAACGCGACAGCGCGGCGACCGGCGAGCTGATGGCGCGGCTGCGATTTAACTTGACGTCGGTCGACGAGGTCAGCCCGTTATCGCGGCTGGCGGCTCTGGCGGCTCTCACGCAGCGGGCCCGCACCCTCGTAGCGCTCGATCGACGGCAATCGGCCGCTGCGGCTGCGCCCGGCGGGGCCAAAGCTGGTGAAAGCAAGCCGGGAGAAGCGGCCGCTGAACCGAGCGCGCTGCGGGCGGCGATCGATCGGCCGCTGTGGCGCAAGGTTCGC
>JBQCEI010000710.1:0-2449 GCA_051960375.1 Aureliella sp.
CTCCGCAGTAAAAAGGAGTTCGGCCGGCCTTTAGGGCAGGTTCGTCCCTCGCTTACGCGTCGGGTTACATGATTCGCGATGACGTACCGCACGACTTGATGATCGCTCTGCATGGACACGCGTCGGATCGTTGGCAGTTTGTCAAAGAACGGTTAATTGTCTGACCGGGCACTTGGGACTGGCGTCCCAGGCTAATGCATGCCGTCGCTTCGCGACTGGAAAATCGCGGAAGTACGCAAACAGCCATGTCGTCTGCGGTGGCGTTTCTTCTTTGCTCTGCTTGTGAGAAAGTTTAAAGTAGTCAGCGGGGCCGATTGGTGATCGACACTCGTAGAGCGACTATCGATGCATCTCGTGCAAACCGTACTCGCAGTCCTGGTTGTAGGATTCTTCACATTGCTGGGAATTCCGCTGACTGCGATCGGGATGACTGTCTTTCTTCAGCGCTGCTACCTGACTCTGTTCGGCGAGCGGAGCAGCGGCAAAGTGATCGGATGGGTCGACAACGCCAAGGACGAATCGGCGCAGCGTTCGACGACTGAGTCATCCGCATTCTTGCGCATTGCGTTCACCGATTGCTTTGCCCGAGAGCACCAGGTGACGACCGACACCAGCGTTTCGCCCAAGAACTACCATTCCGGCGATACGGTGCCGCTTCTCTATCGAGCTGCTCGGCCAAGTTCGTTTGTGGTGGATCGCTTTTGGATGAAGTGGACCATTCCGCTTCTTTTCGGAGGCGCGGGTTTGATTCTGCTCTTACCGCTGGTTTGGACGATTGCCCGCGCGTGGCCGAATGGAGCGCTTTGAGTTTTCACCACAAAGACACAAAGACACGAGGAAGGCAGACAGGCGTCTCAAACGTTGCAGTCACTACCATCGTCTGAGGAACTCTGTCTCGAAGGTTGCGCGGCAGGAATTCTTTGAGGTTTCTTGAAGCTGCACTCGATAAGGCATGACGATGCGTCGCCCCCATCGAGGGACGCATTTGCGTCGGAGCAATTCGGATGCTCTGCAGCTCGTATCGTTACCGCACGGAGTGCGTCGCATTGCCTCTCAGGCGGAATGCCGATTGTGAAAATCGCTGGTGCAGCCCGCCGAACGCTTTGCCAGATCGCGCTTGCCTGCTGGATCGCCGCCAGCGCGGGTTGCCTCGCCAAAGTTCATTGGCGCCAGCCGGCTGACCATCTTCCGCTCCGAGTCGCCACCGCGATCGGCGGTCGCAATTTGCTGCGAGCCCAAGTGGCTTACGCCGCCGCGCAGAAGTTCGAAAAAGAGTGCTCCGACGAGTGCGTCGATCTGTACTTTCAAGCGGCCGCTCTGACGCACCAAGCCTGCATCGGATGCGATGCGGATTGCCCTGAGTCTCAAATTCATCGGTCGGCGTTAACGCGGCTGATCATCACCGGCGAGCAATTTGGCCGGCTCGATCCGCGCTCGGGGCTATCGATCATCGCGCACGGCGAGCGGCAATGCATTCCCATCGCTCATCACGGCTTTGTGTGGGAAGCGGAAGAGTTCGATCACCTCGAGCCGGTCGGCGATTACTCGACGCACGTCTTCCGCGACGCGCATCGTCAGTGCGGATGCGGCGTGCCGCTGATAGTCTCGAGTTCGTGCCAACACCCGCGACCGCTGCTCGGCGACCAGCGCGTCTTTGCAGCCACTGCGGTCCTGCAAGCCGCTTCGGCGCCTTGCGACTCATCAGAGCTCAGCGGCGAAGGGCAGGGGAGTAGCGGCTGGGCGCTGGAGCTGTACGATCCGCTCCGCATCGATACGATTGCCGTCGACGGCCGAAACGCGCCGCTGGCCAAAGACATCTCGGCGCCGATCGCATATCGACTGCGCGGTCAGCGGCGAACGCTTCGCGATAACTTCATCGGCTATCAACCCTCGGGCGTCGAGAGCCGCTTGTACGCGCTCGAGCCGTATCAGCCCGGCAAGATACCGGTCGTGCTCGTCTACGGTCTGCTCGGCGAGCCCTCGACTTGGGCAGAAGTGATCAACGAGCTGCGAGCGACCCGCGGCTTTGTCGACCATTTCCAAATATGGTTGTTCGAGTATCCGACTGGCCAGTCGTTTTTGTTGAGCGCTGCCAGCATGCGCGAGCAGCTGGGCACAGCTCAGCAGATTCTCGATCCCGAGTGCACCGATGCGGCCCTGGCCCGGACGGTATTGGTCGGGCACAGCATGGGAGGCCTGGTCTCCAAGCTGCAAGTTACCTCAAGCGGCAATCAGCTGTGGCGCGCGATCGCCAATCGCCCAATCGAACAAACGGTGATGCAGCCCGAGATGCGGCGGCGATTGACTGACGCATTTTTCTTCGAGCCTTCGCCGCTGGTATCGCGAGTCGTCTTCATCGGCACACCGCATCAAGGCTCGGCCGACGCGAGACGGCTGGTCGGTCGCGTCGCTTCGCTGCTTGTGGTCGAGCCGCCTGAAACGCGCGAGG
>JBQCEI010000711.1:0-11260 GCA_051960375.1 Aureliella sp.
ATGCCGATGCACCAGTCGCTGACCAAGTATGGGAAGAATCTCCGCACTATCTTGCCTCGACATGAGCAGGGCGGGGCATTTGCCGCCCAAGGCTATGCTCGCAGCACCGGCCGCCCCGGCGTCGTCATGGCGACCAGCGGCCCGGGCGCAACGAACCTCGTGACCGCCATCGCCGATGCCAAGCTCGATAGCATCCCGCTGGTGGCGATCACCGGTCAAGTCCCCACGGCCGTCATCGGCACCGACGCGTTCCAGGAAACTCCGATCGTCGAAGTCTGCCGCGGCATTACCAAGCATCACTACCTGGTCACCGAAGTCGACGACCTGGCCCGCGTGATGAAGGAAGCCTTCCACATCGCCACGACCGGCCGCCCCGGTCCGGTGCTGGTCGACATGCCCAAGAACGTCCAGCAGGACAAGTGCGAAGTGCCCGACGACGTGGCGATGAACCTGCCGGGCTACCGCGCCACGGTTCCGCATGCTCGCCCCGAACAGATCCGCCAAATCGCTGCCGCTATCAAGCACGCCAAGCGACCGATGCTCTACGTCGGCGGTGGTGTGATCGCGGCCGAAGGCGCACCGGCTTTGCGGCAACTGATCAAGTTGACCGGCATCCCGGTGACGATGACCGTCATGGGACTCGGTCTATATCCGAACGACGCCGAACTGTCGATGGATATGCTCGGCATGCACGGGGCCGCTTACGCTAACTATGCCGTCAGCGAGTGCGACTTGCTGATCGCCCTGGGCGTGCGTTTCGACGACCGCGTCACCGGCAAGCTCGAAGCCTTCGCCAAGAACGCCAAGATCATCCACGTCGACATCGATGCGTCAGAACTGAACAAGAACAAAGTCGCGCACATTCCGGTCTGCAGCGACGTTCGCTTCGTGATCGAAGAGCTCAACAAGATCGTCGAGCCGCCGATCGACATCAGCGACTGGGTCGCCCACTGCAAGGCGCTCAAGAAGAAGTATCCGTTCCACTACGACGAAAACTTCGACGGCATTTTGCAGCAGCATGCGATCCGCGAGCTGTCGCAGCTAACCGCCGATCGCGACACCTACATCACCGTCGGCGTCGGCCAGCATCAGATGTGGTCGGCTCAGTTCTATCAGTTCCGCGAGCCGCGCCACTGGCTGAGCTCCTCGGGACTGGGAACGATGGGCTTCGGCTTGCCCGCTGCGATGGGTGTCCAAGCGGCACATCCCAAGTCGCTGGTCATCGACATCGACGGCGACGGCAGCTTCCAGATGAACATCCAGGAACTGGCCACGCTGTACTGCGAAGACCTGCCGGTGAAAGTGCTGCTGCTGAACAACCAGCACCTCGGCATGGTCGTGCAGTGGGAAGACCGCTTCATGGGCAGCAACCGTGCTCACACTTACCTGGGGCCGGTGCACCACGAAGAGGCTCGCGGCATCGGCGTGACCGACAAGCACGCGTATGTCAACGAGCGCTATCCCGACTTCGTCAACATCGCCAAGGGCTACGGCTGCGGAGCGGCCACGGTGAGCAAGAAGTCGGACCTGCGCGGCGCTCTGGAAGAGATGATCAACTACCCCGGCCCGTACGTCTTGGACGTCTGCGTTCCGTACCAAGAGCACGTCCTGCCAATGATCCCCTCGGGCATGACGGTCGACGACATGATTCTCGAGTAAATCGCGCCCGTTCATTTTTACCGCGGAGGCGCGGAGAGCGCGGAGTTTTTTCTCCGCGCTCTCCGCGTTCTCCGCGGTGAAATCTTCATTGGGATTGCTCTGGACCTGTGCCACGCGATTTGGCACTATCCGCGGCGGAAGCAAATCTACCGCTTGTGGTTCTGGTCAGAGGAGAATCCTTCATGAATGCTCGTGGCGTCGTGGTCGTCCTGGCACTCTGTGTGTTCACCTTGAGCACGCCTTCGCTCTCGGCTGACGATAGCTGGTGGTCCGGAATGACCGGCAGCAAGTCGACCAGCAGTTCCGCCTCGAAAAGCAGCAGCTCGTGGTGGCCCTGGTCTTCATCCGCCAGCTCAGCCAAATCGAGCAGCGCGAAGAAAAAATCGCACAGCAAGCCATCGACCTTCAATAAGATGGCCAAGAGCACCAAGAGCGCTTGGAACAAGACGGTCGACTTCTTGAACCCCTTCGACAGCAAGCCGGCTGAAAAATCGGGCCCTCGCGGCAGCGTGCCCAACACGGGCAGCTGGTTCCCTTCTTCCTCTTCTTCTGCCTCGATCTCCGACAAGCCATCATCGGTCCCCGAATGGATGGCCGGCGAGCGTCCTACGTTTTAAGAGCCTCTGCGCTCTCTCCGCGCTCTCTGCGTCTCCGCGGTGAAAATCGGGGCGCGGGGCACCGCCAAGCTGCCCTTTAAGGAATTGGGAAGTTGTGGCATACTGAGCGACTTCTCGGCACAAGAACCACACCTCCGAGGGGACGCTCGGAAAGTCATTGGAGAAATGCATGTTTAAGAACCTCAATCCGCTGGCGATCGGCGTTTCCGGTCGGCAAAGCGAGCTGATCGAACTGGCTCTGACGTATGGCTTCAAGGGAATCGAAATCGATTTGGCCGACTTGGTCAAACGGAGCCAGCGAGCCACTTTCGAGAAGGCGGCCCGGTTCTTGACCAGCGCCAAGATCAAGATCGGCGGCGTCGACGCTCCGATCGATCTGGATGACGACGACCAGGCCTATGCCGCCAAGCTGGCAGCTCTGCCCGAGGCGGCTGAGATCGCTCAACGCGTCGGCGCCACCACGGCTCTGATCCGCATCCCGGCCGGTACCGATCGCCTGCCTTACCCGGAGTACTTCAACGTCATCCGCAAGCGGATCGATGAAGTGGCGGGCGTGCTGGCTACGCACAACCTCAATCTGGCACTGGTCTTCTCGGCGGTCTCGGACGCTGCCGCTGGCAAGCAGTTCAAGTTTGTCAACGACGTCGAAGGCTTTCTGGCCCTGTTCCGCGCCTGCACCGCCAAGAACGTCGGCGTGGCCCTCGATACGTGGAGCTTCCACGTCGGCGGCGGCAGCATGGACCAGTTGACCGAAATCCCGGCCGACCGCGTCTTCTCGCTCCGCGTAGCCGACATCTCGGAGAAGATCGATCTCAAGAAGGCGACCAACAAGAATCGCCTCATGCCGGGCTTGGGCGGCGTCATCGACAACGTCAAGATCGTTTCGCACTTCGCCAAAGCGGGCTACAAGGGTCCGATCACGCCGATGGGCCATGCGACCAACACCTCGGGCATGACCCGCGACGCGCTGGTTTCGGCTGCTCAAGATGCGATCGACAAAGTTCTGCAAGAAGCGGGCGTCGCCACTCAGACGCGCAAGCCCGAAATGTTCGTCGAGTCGAGCTACTCGCCGGCATAAGCTAGTTAGCAAAATCAAAGCGCCATCCGAGGGCCGCGCAGCGCAAACGCTGTGGCGGCCCTTTTTCGTTTCCTTTTTGCCGCGGAGGCGCAAAGAGCGCCGAGGATATTGCTCTTCCTGGCAACCAGCAGTTTTGCTACGAAATACGCGCGTAGTGTCTAGCCCCCGAGTTTGAGCGAGAGTGTCTCCAAAGAGCGATGGCGTGAACATCGCTCGCCGACATGGATGTCGATTGCATATGAAAAAGACAACTGTGCGGTTTGCCGCCGTCGGTACGGTACTGCTGCTGGGTGCGCTGGCCATCGCGCTTGCACAGCACGACTCGCGACAGCGCCCACGAGACACCCAAGTAGCCGGCAAGGCGATCTCCGAAGCGCCGCAGCCGATCCTGGTCGACGCCATCGAGCCGAGCTTTCACGCCGCCGATTCGCCGGCGGATCATCTCGCTGGCAGCTTCGCACCGCCGGCCGATCCGCTGGTTCGCGCCAACGATAATCCGCCCCCCGGCCGCCCGCTGCTCGGCGCACCGCCCTCTCTCACCCCCGCATCGAGCCCCAATCACAATCCGCTCCGCTCTGCCGCGCCGACTCCCGTCAATAATGAACGGCTCCGTGATGAGCCGACCGATGATGAACCGGTCGAACCGCTCGGCGCAGTAGAAGACGACTCGGCGGTCGCTCTAGCCTCCGGCGAAGGGGAAGCGACGAGCTTGCCTTCGGGTCTGCCTGCGCTTCCATCGCTCCCGGCCGGCTTCGGCGCGCAGCCTCTGCCGGTCCAGTCGCCCCCAAGCTCGCCGTCGAGCTCGCCGTCGATCAACTCTGCAACAACCAGCTCGCCCGCAGCCAGCTTGCCCGCAGTTAGTTCCGTGTCGAGGCCGTCCAGCTCCGCGCCGACTCTGCCCAGTGCGCCCCCGAGCCTCTCCGCTTCGCCAATCGGCAGCTCACCGCGTAACGAGACAAACAGCTCGTCAAACGGCCAATCGAGCGCACCGCCCAGCACAACTCTCGGCGGTCTTTCCTCTGTGCCGCCGGGGTGGGTTAGCAGCGCCGCGCCCAACCCAACCCCGACTCACCAGAACCTTTCCGATACGCAGCGGCCCGCGATGCCGGCGACTAGCCTGCCACCGGCCAGCCGCGCAGGTCAGCAATCGTGGCTCCAAGCGCCGTCGATGCCGAGCACCGGCCCGAGCTCTTCGTCAGCCGGCGGTTTGTCAGGCGCTGCCAGCGGCGGAGCAGCTGTTGGAACCAGCGCCGTCGCCAAGCCCGGCGCACCCGGCAGCCAGCCGCTTTCATCGCCTCCGACTTCACCGTCATCCGCATTGTCAACTTCTGCTTCGCCCGCTTCCGCATTGCCATCGGCCGGCGCGGTCAGTTCGCGACTATCCGATGCGCCGGCGTCTTCACCGGCGCCCAATCAGCCGCAAGGCGCCTCGGCGATGCCTCCTGTTCAGTCGCTGCAGCCGCCCGCCGGTGCCGCCCCTCCGTCGCTCGGCAATCGCCCGCTCGCGCCGTCGGCAACGCTCGGCCAGCCTGAGCCGTATCGCGCTGACACCGAAGCGCTCGGCGAGTACTACCAAAACCCTCCGCCTCCCTCCGGAATGCCGAGCTCCGCGGCGACGGGTCAGCCGAGCGCCATGGCGCCGGCCCAACCGCGCGGGCAACCCGCTTCCGGTAGCGCGCGATCGCTGCTGGCGGGGACGGCTCTCGGATCGCTAGTCAGCAACCAGCCCGGCAATCGCCAACTCGACGGTTCGCAGAATCCGATCATGCTCATTCAAAAACGCACAGCCGGTGAATGCCAGGTCGGCAAGCGAGCGACGATCATCATCACGGTGCGCAATTCCGGCAACGCGACTGCGCACGACGTGCAAGTGATCGACAGCGTACCGAGCGGCGCAAACTTCGCCGAAGCGATGCCGGCTACGACGCCGACTCCCGAGGGCGTGCTCGTCTGGCAACTCGGCGAGATGCCGCCAGGCGACGAACGCACGATCAATCTGCAGATCATCCCGGAGCGCCAAGGCGAACTGGGCAGCGTCGCTTCAGTGCGTTTCGCTGCGCAGGCCTCGGTGCGCACGCTGGCCACGTTGCCCAAGCTCGAACTGACTCACACCGCGGCTCCCGATGTACTGATCGGCAGCCAGCATGCAGTCGATGTCGTCGTCAAGAATGTCGGCACCGGCGTGGCTCGCAACGTGCGCCTGGAAGCCGACCTGCCGTCGAACATTCGCCATGAAAGCGGCGATGCAGGTTTGGAAGCCAGCTTCGGCGACATCGCTCCGGGCGAGAGCAAACACATTCGCCTCAATTCCATCGCAGCCGAAGCCGGCCAGGGAGCCTGCACCATTCGCGCCTTGACCGACGATGGTTTGCAGCAGGAACAAAAGATTGACGTCCATGTACTCGCGCCGGCTCTGCAAGCGACCATCACCGGACCGAGCAAGCGCTATCTCGACCGACAAGCCCGTTTCGAAATCACTATTCAAAACACCGGCACTGCGTCGGCCACCAATTGCGAATTCGTGTTGCGGTTGCCAGCCGGCCTGAACTTCAACACGGCCAACAAACACGGCGCTTACGATCCCGATCAACACGCGGTGCTGTGGAGCGTCCCCGAGTTCCCTGCTGGACACAGCGAGTCGGTCGAGCTGACCGTGTTGCCGGTCGAAGTCGGCACGCTGGCGATGACGTTCCAAGGCATGGCTGATCTGGGAGTCAAGACCGACGCTCAGGGCTCGCTGTCGGTCGAGGAACAAGCCGAGCTGGCCTTTACGATCGAGCAAGACGCCGACACGATCGAGCTGTCCGCTTCGACGACTTACACCGTCGAAGTTCAAAACGTCGGCCGCGCGGACCATCACGTTCAAGTAACCGCTCAGCTGCCCCCCGGCAGCAAGATTCTCAAAGTCGACGCGCCGGTGAAGTACTCCATTCAAGGCGATCAACTGGTGTTCGAACCGGTGCCCGAAATGCCGAGCCACGCCGGTCACAAGTTCCGCTTCGAAGTGCAGCACGCCCAAGCCGGCACGCAAATCGTCCGCGCTCAACTGAAGAGCCAAAACCGCCCGACGCCAGTGATCAAGGAAGAAGCGACGGAAGTTTATAACGATCGGAACTGAGCAGGCTTCAGGCTTCAGGCTTCAGGGATCAGGGATCAGGGGTGGACTGATAAGAACTGCGTGATAGTTAGTTGGCTACGCGGAAGTCTCGTTGCGCATCGCAAAAGCTCAGCGGCTCAGGTTCGCCCCGGAGGGGCCGACGTCAGTAGCCCGGAGCGGAAGCTCCGGGAAAAGCGGCGCGCATCAATCGTTCGCCCCGGAGGGGCCGTCGTAGCTCCGCTGCACCGCTTACGCCGGCCCCTCCGGGGCGGAAACAGTCATGCGCACGGTTGTTTACCGGGGCTTCCGCCCCGGCCTACTGACGCCGGCCCCTCCGGGGCGTTTTCAGCCGCAACGTTTTTACGGTGCGCAACGAGATTTGGTTGTACATCAACAAACGATCGCGCAGTTTTTATCAGTCTAGGTCAGGGGCGAGGGGTCGGGAGGCTCGTTAGCCGCCGGGCGCTTGCCCGCGTTTGGCCGTCTTCGAGCACGAGCACAAGCACAAGCACGAGCACAAGCACGAGCACAAGCACGAGCACAAGCACAAGCACGAGCACGAGCACAAGCACAAGCACAAGCACAAGCACAAGCACAAGCACGAGTAAGATTACGGATGTAGGGTTGTTTGCATGTGGGCCCGAAAGCCCGTGGTGAAGCCTGAAGCCTGAAGCCTGAAGCCTGAAGCCTGAAGCCTGACGCCTGACGCCTGACGCCTGACGCCTGAAGCCTGAAGCCTGAAGCCTGGAGCCTGAAAGGTGACCGAGCCCGAGAATCCGTACGCGGCACCGGTGAATCCGCCGACCGTTTCGCTGGAGCAAGCCGCGGCGAACGATCGGCCGATGTTCGCTCAAATATTGGTCGTCGGCATTTTGCAAACCGTCGTCGGCGCTCTGGAACTGCTGGTCGGGGGGATGTTCATCTTCATGTGCGCGATGATCCCGCTCTCAGTGCACAGCAACGGAGCTGCGCCTGCCGTCGGCTCCGAGATCTGGATCGTAACGCTGATCTATGGCGGGATCGGTGCGGGGGCCATGCTCTCGGGCTGCCTGCGGCTGGCCAGCGGCATCGGCAGCTTCTATTTTCGCTATCGCCCGCTGATGCTCGTCTCGCTGATCTTTGGGCTGGTCAGCAGCCTGACCTGCTACTGCGCCCTGACCGCCACACCGCTGGCCGTCTACGGCATGATCATCATGTGCAGCCCAACCGCCAAGCGAGCCTTCGCCCTGCGCAAAGCCGGCATGCTCCCGGCCGAAATCCGCCGCACCTTCAACGCATAGCCCTCCGCGCCTCCGCGCTCTCCGCGCCCTCCGCGCTCTCCGCGCCTCCGCGGTGAAACGACATCGACGCGGCCGGGACGCCAAAATTCTCCGGTTGCATCGCAGCCGATTTCGGGTACATTCTGAGCCAAAGAGATTTTTGCAAATCATTCAGCAAAGTGCGTTAACCGACCCGTAGGCCCACTTTTCGGCTAATTCAGCGGCGAGGCAGGACGCGTAACACGAACGGTGTTAAGGATTTATGGCAATTTCGAGCGAACAACGGCAGCAGGCGATCCAACAATTTCGCGGTTCGGAAACTGATACCGGCTCGTCATCAGTGCAGATCTCGTTGCTCACCCAGCGGATCAATCATTTGACCGAGCACATGCGCACCAACAAGAAGGACTATTCGAGCCGTCGCGGTCTGCTGCGGCTGGTCAGCAAGCGTCGTGGCCTTCTGGATTACGTCCGTCGCCACGATCCGCAGCGTTACCTGGACATCATCGGACGTCTCGGTATCCGCAAATAATTTTCTATGGGGCTCGCGTCGCTGGCTGTACGCGAGCGAATGCGTGTCCCACCTCATGCTGCAGGACCGCGCCCTCAGCAGCGGGCCCTGCAGTGACGCCGGGCCCCGCGCCTGATCCCGTTTTCGATGCAGCCCCGCATCCTCCTCTGGATGCGGCCGAGCCAATCGCAAACCGCTCGCGCAGGTCCCACGGGTTCCGGGAAAGTGCGAGCTTCCGCGCGCACGCCCCCCTGGAAGCGTTCCGATCCATGGATTGGTCGGGGTTGCAAGGAATGGTTGTATTTCGCCCCTGTGTCTTCGCCTGCGCGCCCGTGAGGAGGGCCTGAGAGTTTGTGCGCGGCGAGGCGTTCTTAGTCGTGGTGGTTTTCTGGCTGGTCCTGCCCTTGAAAGAAGCGCGCTTCACCTTTGCGCGTGTGCGACTGGGGTCGTCAGCAGGTCCAGTTCTCTGTGCGGGAATAACTGATTCCCGGCCGACGTGTGCCGGTCGACCAGCGACGTGCTGGTCCATTGCCCCGCATCCAGTCGTTTTGTTGTAGGAAGTAAGTGAAGTGAAGATTCGAGTAGAAAAACAAATTGGCTCTCAGACGCTGTCATTCGAAACTGGCCAGCTGGGCAAGCAGGCCGCAGCCACCGTCATGGCTCAGTACGGAGACACGCTAGTCCTCAATGCCGTCGCCACCGGCGCGCCGCGGCCGGGCACCGATTTCTTTCCGCTGACCTGTGATTACCGCGAGCGGATGGCGGCAGCTGGAAAATTTCCCGGCGGCTTCCTCAAGCGCGAAGGCCGTCCGACCCAGAAGGAAATTCTGACCTCGCGGTTGATCGACCGCCCGATCCGCCCGCTGTTCCCCAAGGGCTTCGTCGATGAAGTCCAGATCCAAAGCATCGTCATGAGCAGCGATCTGAAGAACGATGCCGACGTCATCGCCATGAACGGCGCGGCCGCTGCGCTGCTGATCACGCCGCTGCCTTTCCAAGGCCCGATCGCTTCAGTTCGCGTCGGCCGCATCGATGGCAAGCTGATCCCGTTCCCCACGATGGACGAGCTCGACGAAAGCGAGCTGGATCTGATCATCTCCGGCAGCGAGCACTCGATTCTGATGATCGAAGGCTTCGCTCAGGAGCTGCCTGAAAACGAGATGGTCGACGCGATCAACTTCGCCCACGGCGTCGTCCGCGAAATCATCGGCTTGATGCGCCAGCTGGCCGACCGCGTGAATGTCAAGAAGCTGGAATTCACGCCGCCGTCGGACGGCGGGTTGTTCGATCGTCTGGTCGGCAGCTACTACGATCAGTTCCGCGCCGCTAAGCAGACCGAAGGCAAGCAGGCTCGCGCCGAAGCGATTCGCAACCTCCGCGACCGCGTGTGGAGCGAGATCAGCCCCGATCCGAACAATCCGAGCTACGATCCGGCGCACTTCCAAACCGTCTGGCACGAGCTCGAGGAAAAGATCGTTCGCGATCTGATTCTCTCTGGCACGCGTCCCGACGGCCGCGATCGCTCGAGCCTGCGTTCGATCGAGTGCGAGACCGACGTGTTGCCGCGCACCCACGGCTCGGCGATCTTCCAGCGCGGCGAAACGCAAGCTCTGATCACCGTCGCCTTGGGCACCGCTCGCGACGAGCAGCGGGTCGACGGGCTGGTCGAGGAATACAGCAAGAAGTTCATGCTCGACTACAACTTCCCGTCGTTCTCGGTCGGTGAATGCCGCCCGATTCGCGGTCCGGGTCGTCGCGAGATCGGACACGGCGCCCTGGCCGAGCGCAGCGTCGCGCCGGTGCTGCCCGATCACGATGAGTTCCCCTACACGATCCGCATCATCAGCGACATCCTCGAATCGAACGGATCGTCGTCGATGGCCAGCGTGTGCGGCGCGACGCTGGGCCTGATGGCCGCTGGCGTGCCGATCAGCAATCCGGTCGCCGGCATCAGCATCGGCCTGGTCAAGCAGTCGAACGATCAGTGGGTGCTGCTGACCGACATCATCGGCGATGAAGATCACTTCGGCGATATGGACTTCAAGGTCGCCGGAACACCTGAAGGCATCACCGGTATTCAGCTCGACCTGAAGATCGATGGCATCAGCGAAGAGATCGTGCGAGCGACCCTCAAGCAGGCTCGCGAAGCACGCATGGAAATCCTCCGCAAGATGATCACCGCGATTCCGCGGCCTCGCACCGAGACCAGCCGCTTTGCTCCGCGGCTACTGCGAACCAAGATCGATCCGGACAAGATCGGCTTGCTGATCGGCCCCGGCGGCAAGAACATCCGCGCGATCCAGGAACAAACCGGCGCGACGATCGATGTCGAAGACGATGGCTCGGTGACCGTAGCCGCCGCCGACGGCGATGCCGCCAAGGCAGCTCTAGCCCGCGTCGAAGCTTGCACCGCAACGGCGCAAATCGGCAAGATCTACGACGGTGTGGTTTCGAGCATCCGCGACTTCGGCGCGTTTGTCGAAATCCTCCCCGGCCGCGATGGCCTGTGCCACATCAGCGAACTCTCGAGCGGCTTTGTCTCGAGCGTCGATGAAGTGTGCAAAGTCGGCGATCCGATGAAGGTCATCGTGATCGACATCGACGAACAAGATCGCGTCAAGCTGAGCCGTCGCCGCGCTCTGGAAGAACTTGGCGTCGAAGACGAGTTCGGCAAGGGTGTCGAAGGCGAAGAGGGAGCAGAGCGCCCCGAACGCAGCCGTGAAGAACGCGGCGGCGATCGCGGTGGTGACCGGGGCGGCGATCGTGGCCGTTACCAAGAGCGTCCACGTGGCGGTGGTGGCGGTGGTGGCCGCGGCCGACGCGAAGGTGGCGGTGGCGGCGGACGTGGCCGTCGCTAAGCGTTAGCTCAAGCAAGCTGAAAACTCGAAAGCCGCACGGGCAAGTCGTCTGTGCGGCTTTTTCGTTTTCAGACTTAAGATTTTTACCGCGGAGGGGGGGGGGGTGGGGGAGGAGGGAAGGGAAAAAAATAAATGTTTTTTTGTTTATATTTTATGTTTTTGTTTTTTTTTTTTGTGGTTG
>JBQCEI010000712.1:0-12569 GCA_051960375.1 Aureliella sp.
TTCTAATATGGGGGCCCCCGCCGGGGTTAGTTGTCAAACAAATCGTTTTGGGGGTTCGCCCGGCCGGGGCCAGTGGGCCCGCCCCCCCCGCGCTGGGTCCAGTGCAACCGATTCTGCCGGGCACAACGGCTTCCCCAGGGCAGTGGAAGGAATTAACCCGCTATTGTCGCCCTGGCCTGGGATCTTGGCTAGACCAATCCGCCCGCCGGCTGGTCTGAATTCCCGGACAGCAAACGAGGCCGGTGGTTTGCGATCGTGGCGGTCCGCTATATGATGCCCAGCGACATAGAGGAAAATAGATGCTTTTTTCAATCGATGCAGTGATTCTGGTCACGGGAGTGCTGATTCTCCTGGGGATCGTCTCCAGCAAACTATCGGCGCGGTTGGGTGTGCCGGTCTTGGCGCTGTTCTTGTTGCTCGGCATGCTCGCCGGCTCGGAAGGGATCGGCGGGATCGAGTTCAGCGACTACGAGCGCGCCCATAGCATCGGTACGGTGGCCCTGGTGATCATTCTGTTCGACGGCGGGCTGGGAACGTCGATCGAAGCGGTTCGTGCGGTCTGGAAACCGGCCGCGGCGTTGGCGACCGTGGGCGTGCTGATCACCTCGGTGGTCACGGGCTTGGCCGCGATGTGGATTTTGAAATTCTCGTGGCTCGAAGGCTTGCTGCTGGGCAGCATCGTCGGCTCGACCGATGCGGCGGCCGTGTTTTCAGTGCTGCGAGCCGGCGGCATTTCGCTCCCGTCGAAGCTGGTCTCGACGCTCGAACTGGAGAGCGGCTCGAACGATCCGATGGCCATCTTCATGACGATCGGCTGCATTGAAGTGCTGATGGGGCAGCGCGAGTTCGGCCTCGGGCTGCTGACGATGTTTTTATCGCAGATGATCATCGTCGCGATCGTCGGCATCGGCATCGGCCTGATGACGGTCCGCATCGTCAACAGTATCAACCTCGGTGCGGCGGGGCTCTATCCAGTCTTAGTGACCGCGTTCTGCCTGCTCATTTTCGGACTGACCGCTTGGCTCGGAGGCAGCGGCTTTCTGGCGGTGTATCTCGCAGGCATCATCATCGGCAACAGCCGGCTCGTCTTTCAGCGAGGCATTCTGCTGTTTCACGACGCGGCGGCCTGGCTGTCGCAGATCGTCATGTTCGTCGTCTTGGGTCTGCTCAGCTTTCCGAACAAGCTGATGAATGTCGGCGTCGAGGGACTGAGCATCGGCGCGGTGTTGATCTTGATCGCGCGACCGCTGGCCGTTGTCGCCTCGCTCATCTTCTTCCGATTCAACTGGCGCGAGCTGGCCTTCATTTCATGGGTCGGCTTGAAAGGGGCGGTGCCCATTACCTTAGCCACGTTCCCCTTGTTGTTTTTCAAAGCCCCGGAAACCGAGACGATATTCAACATCACGTTTTTCGTCGTCGTGCTTTCCGCTCTGGTTCAGGGTTGGACGCTGCCGACGGCGGCTCGATTGCTCAAGCTGGAACAGCCGCATCAGCCTCCGCCGCCGCTGACGCTCGAAATCAGTTCGCTGCGCCATATCAACAGTGACATCGTCGACTACACGGTCAGCGAACAGTCGCGAGCGGCCGGACGGACGGTGAAGGAACTGGCCCTTCCCGGCGGAGTGGTGATCGCCTTGATCTCGCGGGGCGAAGACATCATTCCGCCTCAAGGCAACACGACCATCATGCAGGGAGACCACGTGATTCTCGTTCTCCGACCCGAAATGCGGCCGATCGTCGATCGCGTTTTCTCGGGGGCGGGCCCCGAGGCCAAGCAGCTCCCCGAGCAGATCGAGTTTCCGCTGCGTCCTTCGACGACCGTTCGCGACCTGGAGGAGGCCTACGGCATCCAGCTCGATGCTCCCGGCGACAGCACGCTCGATGCAGCCATCGTTCAGCGACTGGGGGCCGGCCAGCGGCTGCAGGACCGAGTCGTGCGCTTCGGCCAGATCGCCCTGCACGTCCGCAAACTCAACTCGGCTGGCGCAATCGAGCAGATCGGCATGCTCATCTGCGTCGAGCCAGAGGAAGAGGAGAAGAAGGAAGAGCTCACCGCGGAGGACGCGGAGAGCGCGGAGGAAAGCCAGGCGTAATTTACAGTTCGAAGTCGTCGTCCGATGACTTCTCCGAATACAGCGGCATGTGCCGGTAGTAGACTTCGAGGATCATCGCCGACATGGCGGTGCAGTAGAGCCGGCCGCCTTTGAGGTTGTGGCCCTTGGGCGAGAACCAGCTGCCGGCGGCGTGCCCTTCCTTTTCCTGCGTCTTGATCAGACCGTCGCGCATGGCCGTGTTCCACTTGGTCCACTCGGCGCCGCCGTACTGGCGGAGCACCTGAGTTGCATAGTACGAGTAATACAGATCGTCCATGCTCGGGCCGCGCGAACTGAGCAGTTTGACACCTTCCTGCAAGCCGGGATGGTCCTTGGACCAGCCCATATACATGCGGCACAGCAGCCCGACCGCGGTCATGGTCGGTTTGGTTTGGGAACTCGGCTGGTCGTATCCGTAAAACGCGCCGTCGTTGACCGCCATCGAGTCGAGGAACGAGCTCGCTTTGCGAAACGTCTCGGGCGGCACGACCAGATTGCCCATCGCTCCGCTCTTGAGGGCCATCAGCTGCCAACCGGCGACCGAGGTATCGCCGCGCTCTTTGGGTTTGTACCGCCAACCGCCGCCGCGCGGATCTTGCGCATAGACGATGAAGTTGAGAGCCAACTGCGCGGGCTGCAACAAATCGGGATCGCGAGTCATCGCATAGGCTTCGCAAATCGCGATCGAAGCCAAGCCGTGCGAGTACATCTCGCCCCCTTCAGGACGGGGCTCGAACCATGAACCCATCGGCGTCGCTCCGCCGGTGACCTTCATGCGACTGATTAAAAACTTCAGCCCGTTGTGCACAGTCCCTTTGTAGTTGCCTTCCAAGTGCGTTTGGCCTGCGCCGAGAAAGGGGAGCAGCGCCAGGGCGGTGGCCGCATTGGGCGATTGCGAGAGATCGCCATCGTCTTTGCACTGGCCGCGGCAGACGTGCGAGTAGACGAACGTCCAGCCGCCGCTGCGGTCCTGATGGTCGGAGAGCCACTTGAGCGCCATCGCCACCGACTTCTCGCTGGCCGCGTTGCCGCCGAACCGTTCGAGCATCTCGCTCTTCATCGCGCCAGAGAGTCGGCCGCTGAGCGACGAGGACATGCGGCCCGAGACCGCGTTCAAGGCCGAGCTCGGCAGAATACCTTCCACCGCACTGCCGACGTCGGCGACGTTGACGCTCATGTTGGACACCGCGGCAGCCAGGTTGGTCGACTGCGGAAGCTCGATCTCTTGCGAAGCGAAATCGGTGGGAGCCGACGGCGATAAAGTTTGCTCAAGATCACTGCTAGCCACGGGCTCTTCCAAGTCCGGGCCGCGAACGTCCAACTCTGCTTCGAGCGTCGAGCCGGCATCCTCGCCAGCGTTGGCCGTCAGCAGCACTCCCATCGCTTCGCGGACCGGCTCGAGCTGAATCGCCGCCAGAGTCATCAGCAGAGCGACGTGCAACATCATGCTGATCATCCAGGCGGGCACCGAGCGCATCAAAATGCGTTCGCGCCAGCTCTTGCGCGGCAAGCGTTCTGCAGCGTCAGCCTGTGGGGCACCCGCCTCGGCAGCAACCGCGGCCAGGCCCTCCTTGCCAGGCTTGCTCTGCTCGATCACCGTAGCGGTTACCAGCGCGGCCACATCCGCTTTGCCCGCTGCAGAATTCTTTACCGCGGTGGCAGCGTTCAGCGCAGGAGGCTCATCGCCGCCAGGTTTCGGACTGTTGGGTGCTTCGAGCTCAGCTAGCTCCTGGCTCAGATCGAGCCCTCCGACGTCAAAGCCGGCCGCACTGCCGCCGGTCAGGTCGATGCTCGCCAGGGGATCATCTCCCGAGACGACCTCCGTATCGAACTCGCCGGCCAACGACAGATCGCCTTCGATCGTGTCATCATCGGCGGGACTCAGACCGCCGTGCGTTTGCCCGATATGAACTTGCCCGCCGGTAGTTTCGCTGGCAGGAGCTTGTTTGGTTGGGACCGCCTCCGGGGCCTCAGCGCCGCGCTGCTGGGCCTGCTTCGATGCCGCGAGATCTTCGGCAGTTTTCCGTGCTGGTTTTCGGTCCGCCATAACTGTGAGAGCCTTTCGCAAGCAATTCGCGAAATTTTAAAGAGGAGGGCGAATGCGTTTAAAGCGATCGGATATGGGATTTTGTCCACTCCGATTGTACTCAACTGCGCAGAAATACACCAAGAGATGTGGGAAGGGAAGGGAAGAATAGACGACCTTTGTGCACTTTCAACCGACTGCTGAGGTGAAGGTGGGACGGTTGGAAGGGCTGTGCGGCCGAAGCTGCCGGCGGGCGATTTGGCTTTGACTAAGCGCTAATATAGGTATACGCTTAGGACGAGTGAAATTCCATCGGCAGAATTGTCTGGCCTTGGATTAAGCCAGGTCCAATGGCCCTTCTGTAGCGCTGCTGTGCGCTCGAACCTTCGGTCCTGGGAATCTCTTTATCCCGTTACTAAGGACTGATATGAGTTTTGATGCCCTCGGGCTCCCCGCTACCATTCTGCGCGTACTTGAAGAAGAAGCGTACCTCGAGCCGACGCCGATCCAGGCCGGATCGATTCCCGCATTGCTCGCTGGCCGCGATTTGCTTGGCTCGGCCCAAACCGGCACCGGCAAGACGGCTGCCTTTTCCCTGCCGCTGATCGTGCGGCTGAGCCAGCGCGGCCTGCAGGCCGGCTCGGATTCCAGTGCGAGCGACAGCCGCCCGGCGGCTCTGCGCACCCGCCAGGGCATCGGCCGCAACGGCCGCCGCGGTGGTCAGGCGCGTACCGAACCGTTTCGGGCGGTGCCGGACCGTCCTGTCCGCGGCCTGATTCTGGCGCCGACGCGCGAATTGGCGATTCAGATCCAGGACAGTTTGCGAATCTACGGCCGCGACAGCTCGCTGCGTCAAACGGTCATCGTCGGCGGCGTGAGCCAGTTCCATCAGGAGCGGGCTCTGCGCCAAGGAGCCGACATCGTTGTCGCCACACCTGGCCGGCTGGTCGACTTGATGGGTCAAGGCGTGATCGATTTGTCGAAGGTCGAGATCTTCGTGCTCGACGAAGCCGATCGCATGTTCGACCTGGGCTTTCTGCCCGACATGAAGCGCATCACGGCAGCCCTGCCCCGCGAGCGACAGAACGTCATGTTCTCGGCGACGATGCCCGCGCCGCTAGAAGAGTTGGCCAACGGCGTGCTCCGCGATCCGGTGCGAGTTTCCATCGAACCGGTCGAAGAGACGACCAACCTGATCGATCAGACGCTGTGCTATGTTCCGCAGAGCGACAAGACGCGGCTGCTGATCAAGCTGCTTGCGCGCGATGCCGGCTCGCGGTCGATCGTGTTTGCTCGCACCAAGCACGGCGCCGATCGCATCGCCGAACAGCTTGAACGCGCCGGCATCAAAGCGGAAGCTTTGCACGGCAACAAGAGCCAGAACGCTCGGCAGCGCATCCTCGCCAGCTTCAAATCGTCGCGGCCCCCGGTGCTCGTGGCGACCGACTTGGCTGCCCGCGGCATCGACGTCGACGGCGTCTCGCACGTGTTCAATTTCGACCTGCCCAACGAGCCCGAAACGTATGTGCACCGCATTGGCCGCACCGGTCGCGCCGGAGCGACCGGTCGAGCGATCGCCTTCTGTGCGCCAGCTGAAATGAAGCACCTGGTTGCGATCGAAAAGCTGATGGAAGAAGCGATCCCGGTCGACGCCGAGCACTCGATGCAGCGCCCTGCCATGGCCGCTCCGGAAAAGCGCGAGAAGCGCCGGGGGTATGGCAACGGTTACAGCGGCTCGCGTGGAGGCTATATTCGCGGAGGTCGTTCCGGCGGCAATCGCAACTCCCGCGGCGGCGGCTCGCGGCCACCACGAGCCCGCGCTGGTTCGTAACAGCCGGTTGGTTTCATTCGCCGGTACGCGGTCTTCTCTCCCCCTCGCCCCGCTTCGGGGAGAGGGGGCCGGGGGGTGAGGGGCAGGGGCTGAGACGCGTTGAGGGTCGCCGACAAACAATGGTTTGTCGTACTTTACCGCGGGTTCGTCCCTCGCTTACGCGTCGGGTTACATGATGCCGTCGCTTCGCGACTTAGACGGACCAAAGTGTAAGGAGAACCAAATTCGCTGCCTACACTTTAGCGATCGCGCATGAACTGACGGCGCATCTGACGCGCATCGCGGGTCTGCCTGCTGCTCAGTTGATCGGATACGCCAGCAATTTCGATTTCTGGGCCGACGAGGTCGCGCATTGCCTGGCGGTCATCGATGCATATCCCGCGCGGTTCGATCGCATGCAAGCCTCCCAGCACGATTACCAACGCAACCAACCGCTCCCCGATTTTCGCCACGGCGAGCCCTTCATTCCGCCGCGCGTGGGCACCGCACCGGGACGCATCGCCGACGAACTAAGGCGCTACGTCCGCGCCGAACTCTGCCGCGCTTTCTGCAAGTTTGCGATCGCTTGCTACACCCATGCGCATCTATCCCCGCACTGCATTCGCGAGCAGTGCCAGCGGCTCGGCATCGAGATCGCCGAGAGCGATGTGCCCGCGTGAGTCTCTTTAACGCAGAGACGCTGAGAAAGAGCGGAGAGCGCAGAGGAAGAGGCTGCTTCTACATGTTCGTTGGATCGTCTTCGACATTCGTGCCGATCAATTGATCGATGATGCCGGCGAGCAGTCGTTCATGCGCGTGGTCGTGCGCGTAGATGCGAGCCAGCGTATGGCTTACCGGCAAGCGTCGATACAGGTCGTGCATCGTCAATCGCCGTGCCTGACCGCTCGAGGAATCGTAGTAGTAATTCAGTCCGGCGGTCGCGCCGGTCGTATGCGGCCGATGAATGTGCCGCGCCAGGTCGATGCGAAATGGCAGATCGCGCAGGTCGGGCGGCAAGCGCTCGCGGATGACCTCGGCCAGGACGCGCGGACTGGAAAAGATGCTGCTCGCTTCGGCCTGTTCTTCGGTGAAGCTAAGCGTCCGCTGGCAGACCATCACCCACGGCACGCGTCGCTCGAGCCACAACCGCCAGCGCTCGCCGAGTTGTTGCAACTGCGGCGATTGACTTCGTCGCCATCGCCTGACGTCGCTCAGCAGCGAGAACTCGGTCAGCTCGAGATACTCGCTCAAGTGCTCGCGCGGATCGCCCGGAAACAAATGTGCTCGGCTCTCGCGAAAGAGATCGGCCAGTTCGAGGTCGATGGCGCGGACCGTGCGATGAAAGTAGACGCTGCGAAAAAGCTCGGCCTTCATCGATAAGAAATGGATCAGTGCCGGCATGCCGCGATCGTGAATCGTCAAACCTTCGGGGCGGAAGAAACTGTAGTGCAGAACGCGCTGCAAATCGAAGGCCCGGGGATTGAGCCCAGTCATGTAGGCGTCGCGGAGCACGAAATCCATGTTGTCGATCGTGTAGATGCCGCAGAACAAACTCCGCAGCAAATGCAGCCACCGCGGCTGCTGCTCGGCATCGCTCAGACTCGGCATCGTGGGCCGCTGAATGAGCCAGGCGATCCGACGCGGATCGATCGCTACCCCGTCATCAAAACTCCCCGAGGGAGATCGCCTCAGCCGCGACAAACAATCGCCGAGCTGATCTTCGATGATCAGCGCACCGAGCGTTTCATGCGTCAGGTCAAAGTGCCGCAGGAAGTGGGCATCGAAGAAGTGGCCGAAGGGCCCGTGCCCGACATCGTGCAAGAGGCCCGCCATCCGCATGAGCGATTCGACGTAGGGAAGCGGCGGCGTTTCGGGGTCGGCCTCGACCAGCGAGCGATACAGCCGCTCCAGCGAGCGACTGGCCAGATGCATCACGCCGAGGATGTGCTGAAAGCGCGAGTGTTCGGCCGTCGGATAGACCCACCAGGCGGTCTGCAGCTGGCGAATCTGCCGCATCCGCTGCACCCACGGGTGATCGATGATGTCGCGCTCGCAAACCTCGCCCGCGGTGTCACTGCTCGGGGCCACGAAGCCGATGTAGCCGTGAATCGGATCGTGGCACAGGTTCTCGTTTGAAAATACATCCATGTCGCTTGCTCGTCGGACGGAAAGAATTTGCGATGGCCATTGTATCGCCAGTGTCTTCTTAGTGTCTTCGTGTCTTGGTGGTTAACCCTCCAGACTGAAGAGAACCACCAAGACACCAAGACACCAAGACACCAAGACACCAAGAAGAAGGGGCGAGGGGGCAGTGGACTTGCTTTACTATCTGCACTATGCCCACAATGATGGATAAGGGCGGTGTGCCCTCCCACCTCAGCTTCCTACCTACCTTCACGATCGACGGAGTCATCATGCTCACCATCCTGGGCGGTCGTCAGCGCTTGTGCGATGGCCTGTCACGACGGAGCTTTCTCAAGATCGGTGGCCTCAGTTTTGGTGCGGGCGGGATTGGCTTGGCGAACATCCTCCGCGCCGAAGCGGCCAGTGGCAAGAGCGGTCGCGGCCATAAAGGAATCATCAATGTCTTCTTGGGCGGCGGACCGCCTCATCAAGACATGTGGGAGATCAAGACCGAAGCCCCCAGCGAGATTCGCGGCGAGTTTCGGCCGATCGCGACCAATGTCCCCGGCATTCAGATCTGCGAAGTGTTTCCGCGGCTGGCCCAGCTGATGGACAAGTCGGTGGTGATTCGTTCGGTGGTCGGCTGCAAGGATCGCCACGAAGCCTTCCAGTGCATGAGCGGCTGGTTCCCCGACGACTTGCGCGTGATCGGCGGGCGGCCCGCGATCGGCTCGGCCGTCGCCAAGCTCTACGGCCCGGTCGATCCGTCGGTGCCTCCGTACGTTGGCCTCGCCGCACCGACCAAGCACTTGCCGTGGTCGGATGCCGGCACGCCCGGTTTTCTCGGCGCGGCGTACTCGCCCTTCAAGCCCGATGGGCCGGGCATGGAAAACATGAAGCTCAACGGCATCTCGCTCGATCGGCTTCAAGACCGCAAACAACTCCTGGGCAGCCTTGATAATCTCAAACGCAGCATCGATTCGAGCGGTTCGATGGAAGGGATGGATGCGTTCGGCCAGCAAGCCCTCGATGTGCTCACCAGCAGCAAACTGCTCGATGCGCTCGACCTCTCGAAGGAAGATCCAAAGATCGTCGAGCGTTACGGCGACGGCAAGCCTTACAAGTATCAGTACGACGGCGCGCCGACGTGCAACGACCATCTGCTAATTGCTCGCCGCTTGATCGAAGCCGGCGTGCGCGTGGTCAGCCTCAGCTATGGTCGCTGGGACAGCCACGGCCAGAACTTCGACCTCGTGCGCGATCACGGCTCCAAGCTCGATCAGTGCCTCAGCGCCTTGATCGAAGACCTCGACTCGCGCGGCATGCTCGACGACGTCTCGGTTGTCGTCTGGGGTGAGTTCGGTCGCACTCCGAAGATCAACAACAATGCCGGCCGCGATCACTGGTCGAAAGTCAGTTGTGCCTTCATGGCCGGAGGCGGCATCCGCGCCGGCCAGGCGATCGGCGCCACCAACCGCTTGGGCGAACACGCCGTCGAGCGGCCTGTCGACCAGAAAGAGATTGTGGCCACGCTGTATCACAATCTCGGCATCGATGTCGCCACCACGACGCTGGTCGACCCGACTGGCCGTCCGCAATACCTGATCGAAGCCCAACCGATTCGCGAACTAATCTAGAGGCCCACCGAAATGCACCACGACTCGTTTGCGAAGCCGGCACTGCTGTCTGCACTAGCCGCGCTGTTGACCGCGCTATCGCCCGCCTCGCTGGTTTGCCAGGCAGCGGAGAAATCGTCGCCCGATGCCAGCGACGTGAAAACGGCCCAGCCGGGCAGTCCGGTTCCTTCGGTCGCTATCCCGCTGAGCGACGTTAAGACGCTGCGCATCGAGAATGCGCTCACAAGCGATTCCACGCCGCGGCTGGTCCTGCGCGGCAGCGACGCCCGGGCTCAGTTGCTCATCGCCGGGCTCAATGACCAGCAAGCCATCATCGACGTGACGCGACAAGTCGCCTACGCCGTCGAGCCGGCTGGAATGCTCGACATCGCCGCCGATGGTTTGGTCAAGCCCTTGGCCGGTGGCACCTCGAGCGTGACGATCGGCTTGCCCAACGGCGTCAGCACGAAACTGGCGGTCGAAACGATCGGCTTTGATGAACACCCGCCGATCAACTTTCCCAATCAGATCATCCCTATCTTTACCAAGTACGGCTGCAACGGTGGCGGCTGCCATGGCAAAGCGGCCGGCCAGAACGGTTTCAAACTTTCGTTGCTCGGCTTCGAACCGAAGGAAGATTTTGAACACCTGGTCGTCGAATCGCGCGGCCGGCGGTTGTTTCCTGCCGCCCCCGAGCAAAGCTTGCTGCTGACCAAGGCCGTGAACGAGACGCCGCACGGCGGTGGCCAGCGACTGGAAAAAGATTCGCACGAATATCGCTTGCTCTCGCGCTGGATCGCTCAAGGCATGCCCTACGGCAGCGACAAAGATCCAGTGCTGAGCTCGATCACCATCGCCCCGACCGAGCGCATGATGGCCAAGGAAGGTTCGCAACAACTGTGCGTCGTGGCGACTTATTCCGACGGCTCGACCGAAGACATCACCCGCACCGTTCAGTACGAATCGAATAACGCCGACATGGCCAGCGTATCGTCAACCGGCCTGGTCGCAACCAGCACCAGCGCGGGCGACGTTGCGGTCATGGCTCGCTACCAAGGCCAAGTTGCCGTGTTTCGCGCCAGCCTGCCGCAAGGCGCCGAGATTTCCAAATGGCCCGAGCCGTATAACTTCGTCGACGAGCCGGTTCTGGCCAAGCTCAAGACGCTCGGCATTCCGATGGCCGAGCGCTGCTCGGACAGTGAGTTCCTGCGGCGCGTAACGCTCGACATCTGCGGCCGCCTGCCGACGCTCGAAGAAGTCCGCTCGTTCCTCGATAGCCAGGACGCCAACAAGCGAGCGCAGGTGATCGATCGCTTGCTCGACAGCTCTGATTACGCCGATTACTTCGCGCTCAAGTGGAACGCGATCCTTCGCAATCGCCGCGCGACCCCCGGCCATCAGGTCGGCAGCTTTGCCTTCCATAACTGGATTAAGCAAAGCTTCGAGATGAACAAGCCGTACGACGAGTTCGTGCGCGAGATCATCACGGCCACCGGAAGCCCGGACGTCAATCCGCCCGCCGCCTGGTACCGCGAAGTCGCGACGATCGAAGCCCGCACCGAAGACGCTGCGCAGCTGTTCCTCGGCCAGCGGATGCAGTGCGCCCGCTGCCATCACCATCCATTCGAGAAATGGGCGCAGGACGATTACTATCACTTCGCAGCCTTCTTCTCCCTGGTTAACCGCAAAGACGGCTCGACTCCTGAGCAGCCGGTCTTTGTCAGCAAGCCTGGACAGCCGCGAGCCAGCAATCCGAAAAACGGTCGCTCGCTTGAGCCGGCCGGTCTGGATGCCGACCCGATCACCGCCGATGCCCCGAGCGATCCACGCGTAGCGCTGGCCGACTGGATGACCGCTGCGGACAATCCGTTCTTCGCCCGCATGCTCGTCAATCGCATGTGGAAACACTTCTTCGCCCGGGCGCTGGTCGAGCCGGAAGACGATATGCGAGTGACCAACCCCGCGTCGAACGAAGAACTGTTCGACACGCTGGCCAAGCACTTCGTCGAGTCGAAGTTCGACATGAAGGACCTCATTCGCTCGATTTGCAACTCGCGCACTTATCAGTCGACATCCGACGTCAACGATCAGAACGCATCCGATCACACCGCTTACTCGCGTTACTACCCGAAGCGCCTGAATGCCGAAGTGCTGCTCGATGCGATCGACGGCGTGGCTGGCACTAAGACTCCCTTTGCGGGGATGCCCGCCGACACGCGCGCGGTCAGCTTGCCCGACACCGGTTTCAATTCGTACTTCCTGACCGTGTTCGGACGTCCCGAGGCGAGCACCGCTTGCGAATGCGAACGCGTTCAGTCGGCCAACCTGGCTCAGAGCCTCCACCTGCTCAATTCCAAGGAAGTGCAGGCCAAGCTTTCCGACGCCAATGGACGGGCTGCGAAGCTTGCCGCCGACACGAGCCGCGATCATGCTCAAAAGGTCGAAGAGATCTACCTGACCGCCATGGCGCGTCGCCCGACGGCTGAAGAGACGCAGACGGCGATCGCTTACCTGGAGAAGAAAAAGGCCGACCTTCGAGCCGCCTATGAAGACCTTCTCTGGGCGGTAATAAACAGCAAAGAGTTTTTGTTCAATCACTGACAGAAACCGCCCGGGCGATCATAATCGAACGGACTAGTGAATTAGACGTTGCGCTCTTTCATCAAACTCGGTGTGGCACTGGCTCGGCCAGTGTCTCTTTTTCGAAGTATGTAGCGAAGCAAATCGAAAACGCATCCCAGTTGATGAACCGCTCCCCGATGCGACTGATTGGCTTTGGAGCGCCGGACGAGAGTTTGCGGCTTATGTACTTCGAGCAGAAGACACTGGCAGAGCTAGTGCCACACGTTTGAAGAGTGCAATTTCGAAGTTTGTCCCCTCCCCACCTACATGCGCGGTCT
>JBQCEI010000713.1:0-8612 GCA_051960375.1 Aureliella sp.
TGGCGAATTCAGGCAAACTCCGAGCCGATCAAACCGGGGCTGATCCGACCCAGGCCGATCAAGCCGGGGCGGGTAGAGCCGTGACCGATCAACTTGCAAGCAACCCGTTCGGGGCTGGCAAAACTGAGGCCGGCGATATTGGGGCCGATAAACTCGAGGCCGAAGAGGTCAGCTCGATGGTGGTCGATTCCCAAGCGAAGTGCATCGGCGCGGACGAGGCCGAAGAGCTCGTCGAGCGCAACTATGCCGCCGTATACCGCTACGCGTTTCGCTTAGCCGGTTGCGCGGCCACGGCTGAGGACATCACGCAAGAAGTCTTCGTCAAGGCGATCGCGCACCGGGACCAGCTGCGCTCGTGCGAAGCCGAGCGAGGTTGGTTGCTGGCGATCACCCGCCGCGAGTTTATGCGGTGGCTGCGGCTAGTCGCCCGGCCGGGGCTCGGTCGGCCCAGTTCGCTCGACGAAGAATCGGTCGCGTCGACCGACGGAGGGCCCGCGGCGCAAACGCCGCCTCTGGATAACCAAGATTGGGTGCAAGCGGCGCTGAGCCAATTGACCGAAGATGCGCGAGTGGCTTTGCTCATGTACTACTTTGAAGACTTAAGCTACGCCCAGATCGCACAGCAGCTGCAGATCCCGATCGGCACCGTGATGAGCCGGCTGAGCCGCGGCCGCGAACATCTTCGCCAAGGCCTCGAACGCTTGGGCACGCCTCAGTCACCCGCAAGCCAGTCACCCGCAAGCCAGTCACCCGCAAGCCAGTCATCGGCAAGCGCGTCATCGGCAAGCGCGTCAGCAGCAAGTCCCGCCTCAGCCGCCACCCCGGTCACATTGCATCCGCACCTCATCGATTCACCAATCGCCGACTCCCACAGCGGCTCGAAGCCAGCGGCGCAGGAGGCCCACCATGGCTGAGCAATCGAACCAACCCGCCGCTTTGGGTCACGCAGCTGCCGGCGATGCGTCGCATGAGGATGCGCTGCTAAAAGCGGTCCTCGACGACGTGCCGCTGCCAGCAGGCCTGGCCGAGCGCCTCAAAGCCCGCGTTCGCGCCCAGTATGTAGACGCACTGGACGCCGGCGCTCGGGGCAATAACGCGCTGGACAATAACGCGCTCAGCCATAACTTTGCGTCTGCTCTTGCGCAGCCGAACATGCAAGCCGAGTCGCCGGAGACGGCGAGCGCGGTCGTACCGTCAAGCATACTGGCCGAAAGCGTCGGCGATGAACAGAGCGGCAGCTGGCTGCGGCGCTCGATCCTGGTGGCGGCGCTAGCGGCGAGCATCTGCGGCTTCGCCTATGTCGCTCGGGAGTGGACTCGACCGGCTGAACCAGCGTGGCTCGCGGCGCAGTGCGACTTGATTCTTGCCAAGCTCGAAGAAGATAATCCGGCCAATTGGCAGCGCATCGGCGAACCGATGCCAGCGGCGCTGCGCCGCGTGCAATCGCAACTGATCCGCGTGAAAGCCATCGCCGAGCGGCCGCGGGCGGCGCTCGGTTCGAAGATGAGCGGCGAGGTGTACCGCTTGGATGCCGGCGATGGCCGCGGAATCTATCTCATGCGGCTCGAGTCGCTGCCGCCCGTTCGCGGGCTGACCTCGCGCTTCGAAATCCTGCCCACGCCCAGCGGTGGCTGGACGCTGGTGGCGATGACGACCGGCAAAGAAACCTTCGTCCTGGCCGCCGCCTGCACCGAGCAACAGATCTTCGCGTACATCCGCCGGGCAGATCTGACCTAAGTTTATTTTTACCGCAGAGGTCGCAGAGAACACCTCTGCGTCTCCGCGGTAAAAATTTCTTCTTCAACTAGGAAGCCGTGGCGCGAATCGCCTCAGCTACGGTCTTGTTACCGAGCGGCTCTTTGTCGTTGAACGGCCCGTCGGCGCTGCCCTTGGGCCAAGTCTCGGGATCGGCATACGTGCCGTCGTCCTTGTACTCCTTCTGCAGCCGCGCGATCTCGGCCTTCAGCTCGGCAAACTTCTTGGCTACCTCGGGCTCGTTGGCTTCGGCGTACAGCAAGTTGTGCTGTTCGTTCGGATCTTTGGTCAGGTCGAACATCTCGTACGCGTTCTTCTTCCAATAGTAGATCAGCTTGTGCGTCGGCGTGCGTACGCCCAAGTGCGCGGCCGTGTTGTGATGGCCCGGATCGTGATAGTAGCGATAGTAAAGCGACTTTCGCCAATCGACCGGCTGCTCGCCGCGGAGCAGCGGCACCAGCGAGCGACCTTGCATCGAATCGGGAATCGGCAAGCCGGCCAGATCGAGAAACGTCGGCGCGAGGTCGATGTTTGCTACGAACTGCTCGGGGGTGATGTCACCTTTGATCCCCGGGCCGCGGACCATCAACGGCACGTGCAAGCCGGGCTCGTACATGAAGCGCTTGTCGTACAGCCCCAGATCGCCCATGTACCAGCCGTTGTCGGCTGAATAGAAGACGATCGTGTTCTTGTCGAGTCCCGAATCTTCGAGATAGTCGAGCACCTTGCCAACCGAATCATCGACTCCTTGCACGCAAGCCAGATAGTCCTGCATGTAGCGCTGGTACTTCCACTTGACCAGTTCCGTGCCGGTGAGCGTCTTGGTCGTGCCATCGGGCTGCTTGACATCAACCTCCATCGGCTTGACGTTCAGCCACTTGTTGAGTGCCGGGCCTTTGAGGTCTTCGGGCGGCGTGAGTTTCAGATCGCGGCGCGTGAGATCCTTGGCGACGGTTTGCTCGTTGAAGGGAAGGGCGGCCGGCCGTGTGCTGTAATCATCCCACAGCGTCTCGGGCTCGGGGATGACCTTGTCTTTGAAGAGCGCCTTGTTCTTCTCGTCCGGTTCCCACGCGCGGTGCGGGGCTTTTTGATGGAGCATCAAGAAGAACGGCTTGTCCTTGGGCCGCGTCTTGATCCACTCGATGCCGAGGTCGCCGGTGATCTCCGAGCAATGTCCGTCGATCGACAGCTTGTGCCCGTTGACCAAGAACTGTGGATTCCAGTACGCACCTTGCCCTGGCAGGACGATCCAGCGATCAAAGCCAGTCGGGTCCGAGCCCAGATGCCACTTGCCGATGATCCCGGTGTGGTAGCCGCCGGCCTGCAAGTGCTTGGCGACGTTGTCGCGCGAGCCATCGAAGCGATTGAACACAGGCACGCCGTTCAGATGCGAATACTGGCCGGTGATCAGCGTTGCGCGGCTGGGGGTGCAGATCGAGTTGGTCACAAACGAGTTGACGAACCGCACGCCCCCTTTGGCGATGCGGTCGAGGTTCGGCGTCTGGTTGACCTTCGAACCGTAAGCCGAGATCGCATGCTGGGCATGGTCGTCGGAGAAGATAAACAGAATGTTCGGCCGCTTGTCGGCATCGGCCGCAAAAGCTCCGGCCAGCGGCGCGAGCACTAGCGCTAAGGCGAGTGTCTTGAGAAAGGTGATGGTTTTCATGGCAGTTTATTTGTGTGGAGTTTTGTAACCCGACGCGTAAGCGAGGGACGCACCCGCCCTCACGCGCCGCCCAATGTGTCTCGCCTAGCATAATCCATTTTTCACCGCGGAGGACGCGGAGAGCGCGGAGAGATTAGCCGCGCCAGCGGCGACCTGCGATAGCCTGGGGTTAGGCACCTGTGCCTAACCCCAGGTACGAATGCCGCCGATGCCGCCTGGGCCGCGAAGCGGCTACCTGACCGCTTGCTAAGAGGTAGTCGCTTCGCGACCGCACGGGACGAACGACGAGACGAACGAGACAAAGGCGCTGCACTTACCTTGGGTTGGCACCCAAGGCTATCGCTACCGCGGCTATCACACGCGCCGCCCAATGTGTCCCGCCTAGCATAATCCATTTTTCACCGCGGAGGACGCGGAGAGCGCGGAGGAATCGGCTAGCCGCGCCAGCGGCGACCTGCGATAGCCTGGGGTTAGGCACCTGTGCCTAACCCCAGGTACGATAGCCGCCGATGCCGCCTGGGCCGCAAAGCGGCTACCTGACCGATGCGCCGCGCTTGCCTTGGGTTGGCACCCAAGGCTATCGCAGGACGCCGCTGTCGCGGCTATCTACAGAACGCGGCTATTTGCGGAACTTCGCATACTCCTCGACCGTAATCCGGCCGTCGTGGTCGAGGTCCGCGCCGTCGGGTTTGAGCACCATCACCGACCATTCGTCTTCCGTCAGCACTCCGTCTCGATTGCGATCGTACCTCTCGATCATCTTTTTTGCCCAACTGAATTTAGGATCATTCGGGTTGGCGATCGACGGAGCCATAAACAGCTGCGTGCGATATTCGACCAGCTCTTCCGCGGACAAGCGCTGGTCGCCATTACTGTCGGCCTTTCGCAGGTCATAGCCGAGCGGCTTGGCCTCTTCGAAGCTGAGCACGCCATCGCCATCGCTATCGCGCTCGTGGATTTGTTCGGCCACGAGAGACGTTGCATGTTGGCGATACGCGGTCGTTTTGAGTTGGGTTTGCGTTTCGATCGGCAGCAGCTGAAAGGCCTTGGTGTGCAGCATCGCCGCCAGCCAATCGTCGCGTGTCAAACCGTCGGTTTGCTCCGCAGCGGCTGGGGCAATTCCGGCTTGATCGCCCGGTTCCGTTTGGGGAGGACGAGTTTCCAGCTCAGGCCACCTCACATTGGGGTTATTGAAATCGGGCGCCTGATACACCTTGGCATTGCGGTCGCTCGTTGCATTGAAAACCCAGACCAGTTCTTCGTTCAGGTCCGATCCGGCGTGGATTTCCGCGACCAATGCCAAGGCTTCCATGCTGACGTTGACGATGGGACTCGATGCGTGCAGAACGAAACTGCGCGAGCGGGCCTCTTCGAACCAAGGGGACAGCACCTCGGCTTTCCTCGGCTCCAGCCAGTTACGGTCGAAACCATAAGACAACTCAGCCGAGGCAAAGAGCTCCGTCGGCTCGGCTTGCCAACGCTTCATCACGCCTCGCAAGGCGTCGACCACTCCAGCTCGATGGTCCTGCATTCCGACCCGATCGTACTTGCTCGAATAGAGTGTCCGCAGGATGATCAGCGCCTGGGCGGCCAGTTTGCGATCGGGCCGATCGCTGCCAAGGACTCGAACGGCGGCTTGGACGATGCGATCGCCGATGGTCGGCTGCCAGCGTTTGTACGGCTGGGTGGATGAACTAGAGACGAAAGGCTGCCGCGACCAAGGCCGAACATTTTCGTAAATCGGCATCGAGAGCCACTGAGCATCGTCGAGCGCCTCGCAGTGAACGAGCACATCGGCAAAGTGGCCGCGGGCTGCTGGGCTTAAGTTGCCGGTGCGATGCGCCAAGTAAAGGAAGTAGTCCTTGCTCGCGGCCAGCAATTTCGCTCCTTCCCCTTGTGACTTCGAAAATACATTCTTTTCCAACCACTGCGTCAGCGGAGCCATCCTCTCGGCATCGTCGGGCGCGACGAGGGTCAAGGAGTCGAGCAGGCGTACATGCCACGCGTTCGACCCGCTCTCGAGTTCCTTGACGAGCAGTTCGTAAAACGCTTTGTCGGGATGGGCCATGCGGAGGACCGTGAATGCGATCGCATTGCAGCGGTCCTCCTCGCGAGTCTGCGGGCGCTCGGCTCGGCTGCGGAGCACCTTCAGCAACACCTGGGTGATCTCCTGAGCGTTGTCAGGCTTGACCATCGCCTTCATCGCGGTGAGCGATTCCTCGTAGCCCTCGTAGCTCGTCTCACGGTCGATCGTGTCGAGCCATTCCGAGAGCGGCCTGCCCTTGTAAAGCGGCTCCTTCGTTTGAGAAGCTGCCGATTCCATTCCGGCGGGCGTTTGGCGAGCCGCCTTGGCTCTGGGCATTCCTCCCGTGTTAGGCGTAGCGCCATCCAACTGCGCCACTCCGTATTTCTCAGCCGCAGCGGCCCTCAGCTCCGCCTGCTTTTCCTCGGGCAACAACTCATAGGCTTGGTAGTGCAGCATGGCCGCGAGCACGTGCTTGGGAGAGGTTTTGGCCCGATCTGCTTGAGACAGCACCGCCCGGTCGACAAATTGTACGTCGGGCCAGGACACCTGGATAATCCCGGAGACCGGCTTGAGTGCGGCATAGAGCTCGGCATTGAGATCGCCGGTGGTCTCAAAAAGCTCCAGGAGTTCTTCAGCCAGTTCAGCTCGCGCAGACGTTTCGTCGATTAGCTCGAGCACTGCTAGACTCGGCCGGAACAACGGGAGACTAGCCGACCTTGCTATGTGCACCGTTGCGGTCGGTTCGGGCAGGTTCGGTGAAAGAATGTGGATCTGTTGCGGCTGATACCGATTCGACTCCGGAAGAAACGCCTCTGGCAGCAGTTGCGATTCATAAAGCTTTTCAGGCTCCGACTGCAAGTTTTTCAGAGCTGTCCGCAGGGCTGCGATCAGCTCGACGCGGCGATCGTCCAGTCCGGTGCGATCATAGCGGGTCGAGTTGAGTACCGTGAGAATGACGAGGGCCTGGCCAACCAACGTGCGATCCGCCTCAAGATTAGTGACGGCATGAATCGCCCGCTCCTCGATGCGATTGCCCAGCGGCGGATACCAGGGCGAGTACGGCGAAGAATCAGGAGTAGGTACGTACGAGGGCTTGGCCAGCCAGTACGTGTCGCCGAGCGCTTCGCAATTGAGCAACACTTGTGCGTAATGCTCTTTTGCTCTAGCCATCGCGTTTTTATTTGCAGCAGTTAATGAACTCGTATCGCGCTGGACAAGCGCTTGGTAGTAATCCGCTGCAGGGGTCAACAATTGCGACTGCGAGCTGGCAAACACCTTCGCTTCGAGCCAGTCGGTCAGCGGCGCGATGGTCAGCTGGTCGTCTTCGATGTATGTCAATGCGGCGAGAATCCGGCGGTGCCAGACGCTGTCGCCGCTTTCGAGCTCTTTGGCCATCAAGCGATAAAAGTCTGCTCCCGGATGGGTCGTCTTCACGATGACCAACGCCTGGCGGTCGAAAATGGCAAACCCGCGGCTTTCGGGTTGGGTCGGGAGCTCGGAAAGTAGTACCGCTGAAATTCTCTCTCCATACTCTTCGTCCGCCATAGAGTACAGTGCGTTGAGCGCTTCTTGATAACCTTCGTTGCTCTTTTCGCGCCCGACCATGTCGAGCCAATAAGAAAGCGGCTTGCCTTCGTAGAGCGGTTCGTCGTCCGATTCAGGGATGCCTCGGTGCAACTCGGCCAATTGCTGCTTCAAACCGACGATCTCATTGCTGTGATCCAGCGAGTCCACTGCCTGGGCCGCTTGCGCAGCAACGACTTCCGTAGGCAGCTGGCGAATGTGGGCGATCGCGGTTTCGCCGCGGCGGATTTCGATGTGGCTGCCTTCGACTACCAGCGAGTCGCTGCCGCCGTCGATCGCGACTTCGTACTGGCCAGCGTATACCCGCGTCGAAGTTACGCCCGGTTCAATTTTCAGTTGCTCATACGGTTTGCCATTGCGCAGCAGCTTCACCGTGACATTGGCCGCGTCCGATTCGATGACCAGGTTTCCCTTTTGCGTTTCGAGCGTGATCAAGACGCCCGCCAGGATCGCCAGCGGCGCAAAGGCCCAAGCGAGCAGATGCCGGAGGCGGCGCGGCGGCTTGGCTGCGCCCGCGGCTATCTCGTTTTCAAGGGCGTCGGTCGGTTGAGTGAGCCGTGAAAGATGGTTCGATTGCACTGCTAATTCTTCATCGGCTTCTTTCTCGGCCCGAGCCTGCGCGCGAGTGACCAGCCCCGGCAAGTCGGCTCCTTGCGAAAACTGAGTCAACGCTTCGGCCACGTGCGCCGCGCTGGCCGGGCGCGATTCGGGATCGCGTGCCAAGAGCGAAGCGACCAGTTGCACCAAACTCTCCGGAGCGTCGGGCCGCAGCGTCGCCAAACTCGGCGGCTGATGCGTAGCCAGCAATCGCAGCTTGGCCAGCGGCGACATCTCGGGCGAGGCGGCCAATGGCGCTCGGCCGCAGAGCAAACGAAAGAGCGTTGCGCCGAGCGCGTAGAGATCAGCTCGATAGTCGACCGAATCGGGTCGCTCGGCTTGTTCGGGCGCCATGTAGTCAAGCGTCCCGATCAGTTGCCCCACCGTGGTCAGCTCGGCTGAAGCTTCGTCCCACAGGCTCAATCGCGCCAGACCGAAGTCGAGAATTTTTACTTCCCCCTTGGTGCTCAGCATGATGTTCGACGGTTTGATGTCGCGATGCGTCACACCGCTGGCATGCGCGTGCGATAATCCGAGCGCGACTTGGCGGGCGATCTCGCACGCATCGGCGATGTCGAGTTTGCCGACCAGCCGAACGATGCGGCTCAGGTCGAGCCCCTCGATATACTCCATCGCCAGATAGTGCGTGCCGTTGTGCTCACCGGCGTCGGTCGCGCGGACGATCGCCGGATGGTCGAGCCCGCCGGCGGCTCGCATCTCGCGCTGAAACCGCGCCGTGTAACCGCCTCCGCGATGCAGCCTGGTCGAAAGCAGTTTCAGCGCGAGCTGTTTGCCTAGCTGCCGGTGACGGGCGAGATAGACCGAGCCCATCCCGCCGTGGCCGATCGGCCGCAAAAGTTCATAGGAGCCGATGTCGGCATTTGCGATAGGCCACTGGGCCGACGGCGATCGTTCCTCGTCGGGCTCGGAAACTTGCTTAGCCCGGTCCAAGGCTGCAACCAGCTTGGCCTCAGACGAAGGACT
>JBQCEI010000714.1:0-4770 GCA_051960375.1 Aureliella sp.
CAACAAGGCGTGCGATATCATCGAAAGCGTCGTCGCCCAGTTCTGAACATCAGCCGTCTGCTCTTTTTTGTGTCTTGGTGTCTTTGTGGTTCTACTAAGAGATGAACCACGAAGACGCCAAGACACCAAGAAAAGACAACGGAGTGCCGGTTATGATTATCGTGCGCGCTGCGGTTCCCGACGATGCGGATCAGTTGTGGGCCTTGATCGATCAAGCCGCCATCGGCATGACGACCCTGCAGATCACGCGGGATCAGCTGGACGATCGCATCGAGAGTTCGCACTTCGCCTTCACGCGCAAGGTCGAGCGGCCAGGCAGCGATCTGTACGTGTTTGTCATGGAAGATCTCGATACCGGCCGCCTGGTGGGAACCTCGTGCATCTTTTCGAAGACCGGCGGCTACGAACCGTTTTACAGTTATCGCCGCGTTGTTGAGACGGCTCGCTGCGAACTGCTGGGCATCAGCCGACAAATCGAATCGTTGCAACTGCAAAAGATTCACGATGGACCGACCGAGATCGGCAGTCTGTTCCTCGAGCCCGATTATCGCGGCCAAGGACGCGGGCGATTGCTCAGCCTGTCGCGCTTCATTTTCATCGCCCGCCATCCCAAGCGATTCGCCGAGCATGTGATCGCCGAGATGCGCGGCGTCATCCATGCCGACGGCACTTGCCCATTTTGGGAAGCGATCGGCCGGCACTTCTTCGAGATGGATTTTCCTCAAGCCGACAGTTTGTCGACCGTGGATAAACGCTTCATCGAGGACTTGATGCCGAGCTATCCGATTTATCTGTGCCTGCTGCCGGCCGAAGCCCGCGCGGTGATCGGCCAGGTGCACGTCGATACTCGGCCTGCACTGGCGATGTTGCAAGAGGAAGGATTCCGCATCAACGACCTGGTCGACATCTTCGATGGTGGACCGGTCGTTTCATGCCGCACCGATGCGATTCACGCGGTTCGCCGCGTGGTGGAAGGTCCGGTGATCGAAATCGCCGAACAGCTTGAGGGCCCAAACGCAATTCTTTCCAGTCGCCAGAGCGGCTTTCGGGCTGCGCTCGGTCATGCGCGTCAGAGCGACGCCGGCATCGTGATCTCGAAAGCGATCGCCGAGGCGCTGGCCGTGCGGGCAGGCGACCCGTTGGCCATCCTGCCGCTGCGTCCTTAGTGCAACAAGCCGGTGTGGCACTGGCTATGCCAGTGCTCTTCTTTCGAAGTTCATTGCGTTCCGGACGCAATATGCCTGCGATGGCGAATCGCATGCAAGAGCTCTCCGCGGAAGTTGGAACGGCCCTGGAGCGCTTTAACCGGGCTGCTAACATTTCGCCTTCGAGGCGGAAGACACTGGCATAGCCAGTGCCACACAAAAGAGTTCAACACCAAGGCACAGAGACACCAAGTAAGTATGGTAAGCGCTGGCGCGGGTTCGTCCCTCGCTTACGCGTCGGGTTACAAAGATTCCTTATCGGCGAGCCGATAGGGTGCGGCGCTGGCCGACCGATTGGTGCAACGCCGGTTCGTCTTTGCCGTCGCCATCGAAGTCGCCGACGACGACCGTGCCCGCTTCGTTCTCCAGTTGGAAAACTTGATCGGTTGCGTCGATGCGGCCATTGCCGTTGGAGTCGACGATCACCTGGTTGCCGCGCACGATTGCCAGTTCATCGATGCCGTTGCCATCGAAGTCGCCGATCAGCGGCAAGTCGCCCGTTTCGCCGAACTCGATGATGCGGTCGCGATCGGGCGACAGCACGCCGTCGCCATCGACGTCCAGTGTCCACTTGCCTTCTTGGAACACGCCGATCGACGAGATGCCGTCTCCGTTGAAGTCGCCGGTGATGGCGATGTCCTTCTCCGAGCCGAAGCGGAAGACGTGATCGATCAAGTCAGCGCGAGCCGGTCCGGCGTTGCTGTGCTGCAGCCAGCGCGGTTCATCGGGAGCTTCCTCGGGAGTCGGCGGCAGATTCTTCGGCTTGATGCGTCGCATGTTCTCCGGGTCGGGCAAGCCGGGCTCGACGGCCAAAGCCCGTTCGTCGCCGGTCCAAGTTTTGCCGAACACACCGACGTCGTCCTTGCCGTCGCCGTCCCAGTCGCCGACGACAGGCTGATCGGTCTTGTCGCCGAGCTTCAACCAAATATCGTTGTCATCCCAAATGCCATTGCCGTTGAGGTCGATGAACCACTCGCCTTCGACGAACAACGCCAGTTCATCGAATCCGTCGCCATTAAAGTCGCCAGCGACCGGCGTGGCCTCGGGAATATCGAACGTCGTGCGGCTCGAGGCGGGCTTGGTCTGCGCGGTGCTGACGATCGTCCACCGCGATTCCTTCAGCCCGCGCACTTGCCACGCATTGACGTCCAGCAGTTCTGCCTTGTCGGCCACCTGGCTCTGGTCGACCGGATCGCCGTTGCGACGTCCGCGCGGATAGCCGGCGTTGATCACGCTCAAGTGCCACGTCGGCGGCGCCTGGTATCCGACCCCGATCAGCGGCTCGGGCGGAGCCCATGGCATCGGTTTCCAGACCAGCGGAGGTGGTGCGGCCCACACGTCGGGCGTTACGATCACCTTGGGCGGCGGCGCCGGCGGCTTGTCCATCGGAGGCGGCGGCAACGGCGGCTTCGGGGGCGGCGTCGTGATCACTTCGCTGAAGTTGTTTTCAAACGAATGTTGATTCGGCTCGACGCTCACCAGCAGAATGCCGTCGAAGTGCGGGTCGGTCGCCGCGTCCATCGTCAGCGACTGCATCAGCAGTTCGAACTGCTCGGAGGTTTGCGTCTGGCCCTTGTTGACGCTGTAGCCACCGGTCGTTCCCGCGGTATCGATGCCGTCGATGTAGCCGACCGGTTGCAACTGGTAGATGTTGTAAGTACCGGCTCGCAAGCCTTGGAATTCGAAGTAACCGTTTTCGTCAGTTTCAACTTCGATGTACTCGGTTGTGTAGACGCCGTTCAAGGCTCGCGAGCTATCGATCGGCGCGCCGGCGATCGTGCGGAGTTGCAACCGCACGCGCCCGATCGGCTTGTCGTCGCTCGTGCGGCGTCCGTCGCGCACGCTGTTCAGGTCGATGTCGTTGATGTTCGAAGTGACAATCGCCGGGCCGTCTTGGAAGACGTAACCGGAGATCGTTGCCGGCGGAACCTCGCAGAAGTTTGCGTCGTGAACTGCATCGCCCGATTGCAGACGCATGCCGCTGATCAAGTCGTCGACCGAGTCATCGCCGCCGGTAGCCGGAGCCTTCTGCCCGCCCTGAAAATATCCATCGGGCTGCGTCTCGCGAACCGAGTACGTTCCAGGCCGAAGGCCGACGAAACGATACTGGCCCGACGCATCGGTGAGCGTCGTGGCTATGACTTGGCCTGTCGAGTCGAGCAGTTCGACTTTCACGCCGGAGAGTAATTGTTCGTTCTCGTCGCGCACGCAATCGAAGTTGAGGTCGACGAAGACTTGCCCGCTGATCGACGCCGGCTTCACTTCGCAGAAGTTGTAATTGATCAGCGTCGCGCCGGCTGCAATGGGGATCGCCGAAATCACGTCCGCTTGCGAATCGTTGCCGCCGGCGCTACCGGCCTTTTGACCGCCTTGCAGATAGCCGGCCGGCTGCTCTTCGCGGATCGTGTACGTTCCGGGACGCAAGTTGCGGAACTGATAGTGCCCGCTTGCATCGGTGGTGGCTGTGCCGACGACCGCGCCCGAGGAATCGTACAGAGTTACTTTCGTTCCAGCGATCGGCGCTTCGCCTGAATCGAACAGGCAGTCTTCGTCGCGATCGACGAACACGTAACCGGAGATTTCCGCCGGCGGAACTTCACAGAAGTTGTACTCGACCAGCGACGCGCCGGCAGCGATCGGAATCGCTGAGATGACGTCGGCCTGAGAATCATTGCCGCCCGCGCTGCCGGCCTTTTGACCGCCTTGGAAATAACCGGCCGGCTGTTCTTCGCGGACGGTGTATTTGCCGGGACGCAGATTGTGGAATTCGTAGCGGCCGCTCGCATCGGTCGTCGCGGTGCCGACCACTGCGCCCGACTCGTCGTACAGCGTAACCTTGGTGCCGGCGATCGGCGATTCCTCCGAATCGAACAGACAGTCCCCGTCGCGGTCGACGAACACATAGCCGGAAAGATCGGCAGGCGGAATCTCGCAGAAGCGGTAGTCGGTCAGTTCGTCGCCCGAGTGGACCGCGATGCTGCTGATGATGTCTTCGACCGAATCATCGCCACCGCCGGTGCCCGCTTCTTGATCGCCTTGGAAGTAACCGGCTGGCTGGACTTCGTGGACGCGATAGACGCCCGGCATCAGGTTTTCAAAGCGATAGAAACCGCCGGCGTCGGTGTGAGTCGTTTGCAGTACGCTCCCGTTGCTGTCCAGCAGTTCGATGACGACGCCTTGCAGAGGCATTTCCCCGGTGGCATCGATAATACAGTTGCCGTTGGTGTCGACGATCACTCGTCCGGCGATCGAAGCCGGCACGAGTTCGCCGAAATCGTAGTCGACACCATGCACGCCGCTCGGCAGGCCGATCTCGGCGATCACGTTACCGGTGCTGTCCGTTGAGCCCACGCGGACCGAGTTCACCGTACCGGCCGCAGCCTTGCCAGGCAGATAACCGGCCGGCTGGTCTTCGGTGACTCGGTACTTGCCCGGCACGAGATTGTCGAAGCGATAGTAACCGCTTGAGTCGGTCGTCGTCTGACCGACCTTCTGGCCCGCTTCATTCCAAAGCGTGAGCTTTACGCCCGCCAGCGGCACTTCGCTGGCATCGCGCGTGCCGTTG
>JBQCEI010000715.1:0-2165 GCA_051960375.1 Aureliella sp.
GTGTGCCACTGGCCTTAGCCAGTGTCTTCACTCTCGAAGTGTGAAGTGCGGCGGAGAGATCGGTTTTCCAAGGTCGAGCAGCGTCCAAGCGGCAACTCCTTTTATCAAGGGCCCATTGGCGTTGGAACGCATCGTCCTTCTTGACCGCTTTTAACTTCGAGTGCGAAGACACTGGCTAAGGCCAGTGGCACACAAGGCCACTAAAATTCGAGAAGAGCTTTGGATTCATCCGTTATCAGCTGCTGGGCGTGAGCCCGCGGTTTCCGATCAGCCGCAGGGCGGTAGCCCGCGGTTTGCCCCAGGAAACCGGACGCTAACGCGTGCCGGCTGATGAACTGGACAGACTGATCGTGCTCGCTTGTTCGGTTGCCCCGCTTATCGAGAGAACGTCTTATGTCATCGCTCCGTGCACTCTGCAATCGTCGGCAATTTCAGCTCTATCTGCTCGCTGGCTTGTGCTTATCGCACATTCGCCCAGCCGCGGCTCGGGAACCCGCCTCGCGCGGTGGCAAGGCTTCCTTGGTTCGCGCCAACAACGAGTTCGCGCTGGAGCTGCTTCGCGACATCGAATCGCATGCCGGCGGCGCGAACCTGTTCTTTTCCCCCTTCTCCATCGAGTCGGCCTTGAGCATCGCACTGGAAGGAGCCCGCGGACAGACGGCCCTCGAGATCGGCAAGGTGCTCGAGTATCCCGACGAACTGCACAGCAGCAGCGACGAGCCTTGGGACATGCCGAGCATCCGCGCCGACTTCCAACAGTTCGGTAAAAAGTTTCAGCCTCCGGCCAGCGAGGAAGCTCAGCGGGTGCAAGGCGAACTGGCCAAGCTCCGCCAGCAACTTGCGAAAGCAAATGCTGCCGCAGAGGCTTTGCAGCGCAAGAATCAATTTCAGCAAGCCGCTGCCGAGTCACAGAAAGCGCGTCAGTTGGCCGCGCGGATCAATCAGCTGGCCACCGAGGTCGACCAGTTCGAGCTCTACAATGCCAATTCGCTGTGGCTCGACGCTTCGTATCCTCTCTCGAAAAAATACCAGAACACGATCGACGAGTTCTACGGCACCTCGGGCGCGTTCAGCTGTGACTTCCAGCGCAGCGCCGACGCCGAAAGGAAACGCATCAACGCTTGGGTCGGCGAGCACACTCGCGAGAAGATCAAGGACATCATTCCTGCGGGTGCCCTGACCGCGCTGACGCGGCTGGTGATCGCCAACGCGATTTACTTCAAAGGCACCTGGTCGCAACCGTTCGACGCCGAGCAAACCAAGCCGGCTCCCTTCACCACCAGCGATCTCAAACAGCACGACGCACCGCTGATGCAGCGGCACGGCTTTGCAGCCGGACGCTATGCCGCGTTCAACGCCGATGGCTCGCTGTTCGATACTCCGCGGATGGTCGATGAAAGCTTTCACGAGGAGCGAGGCTATCCCGATCGAGACGGTTTCCAAGTCGCCGAACTTCCCTACAACGGCGATCGGCTCTCGATGATGATCGTGCTGCCCCGCCGAGCCGACGGATTGGCGCCACTGGTGAAGTCGTTGACCGCTGAGAAGTTGCAAGCATGTGCCGAACAACTCGCCAAGCGATCGTTCCATATCAGCTTGCCGCGCTTCAAGCTCGAGACGACCTACGAGCTTAACAAGCCGCTGCAGCGCATGGGAATGCAGCAAGCGTTCGATTCCGAGAAGGCCGACTTTAGCGGCCTGACCGAAAGCCGAGATCCCGATCACGAACTGCATGTTTCGATCGTCTTGCACAAAGCATTCGTCGACGTCAACGAGCAAGGCACCGAAGCTGCCGCAGCCACGATCGTAGCCATGGAAGCCCGCGCGGCTTTCACGCCTCAGCGACCTTTCGTACCGAGCTTCACCGCCGACCATCCGTTCCTGTTCGTCATCCGGGAGAAGGACAGTGGGATGGTGTTGTTTATTGGCAAGGTGGAGAAGCCGTAAGTCTCTCTGCACCAGCCCCTCACCCCTGGCCCTTTCCTAGTGTGGCACTGGCTATGCCAGTGTCTTCTGCTTCGAAGTTGAAGCGCCAGAAGGCCCCTTAAAGCGTTCCAGTGCAAATCCAACCGGCGGAAAAACACTACAAGACAGTTCGCCATCGCGAGCATGTTTCGCGCATCAGCCCGGTAAACTTCGAAAAAAAGAGCACTGGCATAGCCAGT
>JBQCEI010000716.1:0-7163 GCA_051960375.1 Aureliella sp.
ACAACCACAGCTCAGGCCTCGCATAGCCGCCGTCTTCGATGAACCGCAAGTACTCGCCGCACCTCGCCGCACGGTTGGCGAGTTGAAACGAGTCGAGATAAACGGTGTGCCGCGGCAGTTCGTTGTCGTACGCAAATCCGCTCCTTTCGATATGCCCGATCTCGATCAGGCCGCCGTCCAGTGAAACGTACTTCAGCGGCTTCGCTTGGGCAGAGCCGCGTTTTTCCGCACTGCTCAGCGGACTGTCGCTGTATGCAGGCAACAGCGGGTTGCACGAAAACGCATGCTTGATGTCGGTCAGCATGAGCTCTTGATGTTGCTGTTCATGCTGCAGCCCGAGTTCGACCAGATCGAGCCCGCCGGCCGCTTCGATCGACCCGGATGCGAGCCCCTCGAGCAACTTGCCGTCGACGTACTGGCGATAGTTCCAAACTTGCCGCATCGTCGGCCGCGATAACACGCCGCGCTGCTCGCGCGGAAACTGATCGCCTAGCGCGTTGTAATACGAATTGAATAGATAAGCGTACTGGTCGACTAGCGGCTGGTAGCCGTCGAGCTGCTTGAGGATGAAGGTCTCGAAGAACCAACTCGTGTGCGCCAAGTGCCAGCGCAGCGGGCTGGCTTCGGTCATCGACTGCACGACGCAGTCTTCCGGTTCCAGGTGCCCGCAGAGCTGCTTGGAAAAGTCGCGCACGCGTCGGTAACGTTCTGCGATGCTGAGCTCGGACACTGGTTGTGGTTTGAGCACGTTTGTCATGCCTTTCTTTTTTACCGCGGAGGCGCGGAGAGCGCGGAGAATGCTCCGCGCCTCCGCGGTAAAAACTTCCACCTACGCGTCGGTCTCAAGATACAGCACCGCAAAGTACTCGCGTGGATCGGTCCAGGTCTTCAGCAAGTGAAAACCGGCCACCGCTGCCAGGCAAGCGAACTCGCCGATGCGATACTTGTACGACGTCTCGGTGTGGATGACCTCGCCGCATGCGAACTGGAATCGATGATCACCGATGCAGACGCGCTGGGACATCAAGCTCGCCAAGCCGATATCGACTCGGCAGGCGATCGGGTTGTACCTGGCGATATGTTCAAAAGCGGCCAGTTCGAAGTTGCCGTCCAGTTCGCGATTGATGCGGGCGAGCAAGTTTTTGCTGAAGGCGGCCGTCACGCCCCGCGCGTCGTTGTAGGCCGGTTCGATGATTCGCGCGTCCTTCTGCAGGTCGATGCCGATCAGCAAGCCGCAGCGAGCTCCTGCCGCCGACGACATTCGGCTGAACAGTTCGATCGCTTGATGCGGCATGAGGTTGCCGACGGTCGAGCCAGGAAAATAGAACACCCAGCGCTCGCCCGCTTTCTTCAGCTCGGGCAATCGCAAGTCGCGGGTGAAGTCTGCAACATGGGGGTGCACGCGAATGTGCGGGAACTCGCGCTGAAGATCCTCCGCCGCTGCGAAGAGGAAGTCAGCCGAAATGTCCAGCGGTACGTAGCGGGCCAGATCGTGCGATTCCTTGAGCAGCATGCGCGTCTTGCTCGAGCTGCCGCTGCCGAGTTCGACCAGGCAAGCTCGCCGCCCGATCGCAGCGGCCATCTCATGCGCGTGGCGCTGCATGATGCTCGTTTCAGTGCGCGTCAGATAATACTCCTCGAGATCGCAAATCTCTTCGAAGAGCTCCGAGCCGCGGCGGTCGTAAAGGTATTTCGATGGAATCGATTTGGCTTGCCCCGAGAGGCCGGCGATGACATCGCGATAAAAATCGTCTCCGATGCATTTTTCAACCGGCGGCTTCACAACCGCTCGAGCGAGATCTTCAGTCAGTGACGGATGCGTCAGATGGGGTGGCATAGTGCTCATGTGCCTGATCGCGCTCGAAGAAAAAGTTCACTTGCTTAGCGCGGAGGCGCAGAGGCAGTGCTCCGCGCTCTCCGCATCTCCGCGGTGAAAAAAGAAGCAGCCAAAGCGCTTACCGGAACCAGCGCTGGATCGGAATTTCCTGGCCGTCGACCACGACGCGCTCGGCCATTAGCACGCTGCGATCGCGGACTTGCACCGGCACGCCTTGAACGGCGACCTTCACTTGGGGCGCGATCTTGACCTTCAAATCGCTGGTCGGACCGAGGTCGACGATTTGGCGAGTTGAACCGTTGTCGACGATCGCCAGCGTGTGCTCAGCGCCCTCGACTTGTGCGCGAGTCACGTCGACCACCTGGCCTTCCAGCATCGGAGCGGTGCGGGCGATCTGCACGTTCTGCTGATTGCCCACCGAGACGGTTTCAGCAATCAAAACTTGCTTGTCGCCGACTTGCTCGACCGGGCCGGTGGCTGAGAGCGTATCGCCTTGCTGGACCGGTTTGCCCTGCCAGCGATCGGCGGCTCCGAGATCGACGATCGTCTTTTGGCCCGGGTTCTTCGCATCGGCAACCTGAGCGACCAGGTTGTCGACGCCGTTAACCTTGGCGACCTTGGTGTCCTCGATTTGGCCGGTGACCGTGTGGCGGTTGGCGTCGGTCAAGCCGCTGGGAAGAGGCTGCGGTTTGGCCTTATCGACGTCGGCGAAGTCGTAGCGATGGTAGACATCGTAGACGCCGTTGTTGGCGCTCGAGCGGTACGCGCCCAGCGTGTCGAAGATGCCGTCGCCATTGAGGTCGTAGTAACGCGCGGCCGGGCCATAGACGGTCGTTCCCGCCGCGGGAGTCGAGTAGTACGTCGGACTATAGGTGTAATAGTCGTAGAACCAGTTGCTGGCGACGGGGTTGGGAGCGTTGTAGCCGTAGGCGGCGCGGGCAGCGGCGTTATTGGCTGCGATCGTGTTGGCCGTGGTGGCGGCTTCCTCGGCGGCGGTCACCGCGGTGCCGGTCGCTTGGGCTGCGCGAGCTAGCGGTGGCACTTGGTTGCGCGTGATCCACGGGCTGAGCTGCGTCCAGGTTTGTGGGCTGTAGTACTGAGTGGTGTTGGCGAGCCGCTGGGCTTGGATGTCTGCGCGAGCTTCCTGGCGAAGCTCTTGGCGCTGCGCGCGGGCCTCGAGGCGCTGCTGGCGCGGCGTTTGGCTGAAACCCTCCTGAGCGGTGCTGGCCATACAGGAAGCGACAATGGCAAATGTCCACAAGGTTTTCTTCATTGTCTCATCTCGTCGTGCAAATGGACTGCGAGCCGATTGAACGAAGTGGTTCATCGCGCTTCACCTCCGCAGGTGCGCGCTCAGGTGGCCGCGTGTCGATATACCCAACGAGCAACGAAGCAAGCCGCATACCACTGGACAAAGATGGCTGGCTCTGCGTTCTCTGCGCTTTCTCTCGGCGTCTCTGCGTTAAAGAGCAGAGACCGAAAAGCCTGCCCCTACCGGGGTAGCTTCGCCAGCGCTTGATCGATGCGAGCCAGAACCCGCTCGCGGCCGAGAATGGTCAGCGTCTCAAACATCCCGAAGCCGACCGGTTTGCCGGTCACGGCCACGCGGAGCGCATGGATGATTTGCCCAATCTTCACCTGAGCCCGCTCGATGTAAGCCTTCAGAGCGGCCTCAGTCGCGACCGCATCGAACGGCTCTACGCCAGCCAGTTCGTCGCGGAAGCCGCGCAGCAATTCGACCGCTTTCGGATCTTTGACCAGCCGCTTTTCAAAAGCGGCCGCGTCGTACGCCAGGCGATCGTCGGCGACGAAGAAGTCGTCGAAGTCGAGGATCTCGCCGGCTACTTTGAGCCGGTCGCCCGCTGCGGTCAGGACGGCCGTCAGGTAATCGGCGGTGGAGCAGGGGGGCGGATCTTTCACCAGCCCGGCCCGCTGTAGATACGGCAGGCACATGGCCACCTTCTTCTTCATATCCAGCCGCTGCATCCAGCGAGCTTGGAAGGCGAGCAGCTTCTGCGGATCGAAACTCGCCGGACTCTTGGTCACCCGCTCGAGCGTAAAGGCGTCGAGCATTTGCTCGCGCGAAAAATCCTCCGAGCTATCGTCGAGCGACCAGCCGAGCAGGAGCAGATAGTTCAGGATCGCTTCGGGCAGAAAACCGATCTCGCGATAGAAGTCGACGATGACCGGATTGAAGGTCTCGGCCGAGACCGATCGCCCGGTTCGCTCCATGATCCGGCAACCCAGCGCGTTGAGAGCGGCGAAGTCGGCATTCTTCAGATACTGGGCCAGCTTGCGTTTGCTCATCTTGCCGGTGCCGCCCGGTTCGGCGACGTACGGCAAGTGGGCATAGATTGGCAGCGGATAGCCGAGCCCTTGGGCAATGAAGATTTGCCGAGGCGTGTTGCTGAGGTGCTCGACCGCGCGGACGACGTGCGTGATGCGAAAGTCGTGGTCGTCGACGACGCTGGCCAAGTGATACAGGCAGGTGCCGTCGGGGCGCTGGATGACGTGATCTTGCTCGGCTGCCCAGTCGAATTCGACGCGGCCGCGAATGACGTCGTCAAAGACGCACTTGCCCGTGCGGGGCATCTTCAGCCGCACGACCGCCGCGCGACCTTCGGCTTCGAACCGGGCCGCCTGCTCGTCGCTTTCGGCCATCCAGCGACGATCGTAGACGAACGCTTGACCGGCTTTCTCGGCCGCTTGCCGCTGCTCGGCCAGCTCTTCGGCGCGAGCGTAATCGCGGTAGGCATGCCCCGAGGCAAGCAATTGGTCGACGGCGGCTTGATAGAGATGCTGACGCTGCGACTGAAAATACGGCGCATGCGGTCCGCCGACGTCGGGCCCTTCGTCCCAGTCGAGCCCCAGCCAGCGGAAGCCTTCGAGGATCGGCTCGAGCGCTTCGTCGATGTTGCGGAGCGAATCGGTGTCGTCGATGCGGAGCAGGAACTGGCCGTCGCTCTGCCGGGCCAGCAGCCAGTTGAACAGCGCCGTGCGCACGCCGCCGATATGCAAGTAACCGGTAGGACTGGGTGCGAAGCGGGTGCGTATTGACATGGCTCGAGTGTGGGGTCCGCGAGAGAGGTTGATGGGCTTCCGCCCCGGGCTACTGACGGCGGGCCCTCCGGGCCGCATGGCTTACTGGCCGATCAGTTCGGCCAGGGCTGCGTTGTCGAAGTTGAGGTTGGTCGAGACGGCTTGCACGTCGTCGTGATCTTGCAGGGTTTCGAGCAGTTTGAGAGCCGTCTTGGCCGTTTCGAGATCGACGTCGACCGTGTTGAGCGGCACGCGGGTGATTTGTTTGACATCGAGCTTCATGCCGGCCGCTTCGAGCGCGTCGACCACTTCGGTGAAGTTCTCCGGCGCGGTGCTGACGTTGATCGTGTCGCCATCGACTTCGACGTCCAGCGCGCCGTGCTCCATGGCGATCTCCATGACTTGTTCTTCGCTGGTGCCGGCCGCTGAGAGCGAGATCAGTCCGCGGCGCTCGAACAGGTACGCCACGCAGCCGCTGCCGCCGAGATTGCCGCCGTGCACATCGAAGATCTTGCGGATTTCCGGCGCGGTGCGGTTGCGGTTGTCGGTCATGATATCGCACATGATGGCCACGCCCGAAGGACCGTAGCCTTCGTAGATCATCTCTTCGACGTTACCACCTTCGAGTTCTCCGGTCCCCTTCTTGATCGCCCGCTCGATGTTGTCGCGCGGCATGCTGACCGCTTTGGCATCGTTTATCGCGGCCCGCAGGCGGAAGTTGGTGTCGGGGTCACCGCCGCCGATGCGGGCGGCGACGATGATGTACTTCGAGAGCTTCGACCACAGCTTGCTGCGCTTGCTGTCGACGCGAGCCTTCTTGTTGGCGATGTTGGCCCAGTGGGAATGTCCTGCCATCTTGGAGCGTCCTGAAGAACGAAAATCTGATTACTTGGGTTTGCGTTTGGTAATTTTCTTGACGACCGGCTTCTTGGCCGAAGCGGCCGGGGAGGCGGCCTTCGGCTTGGGCGGCTCTTTCGGCGGAAGCGACTTCTTGCTCACCGTGGTCTTTTTGTCCTTGGCTTTGGCGGCGTCTTTCGACTCGCCCTTGGGCTCGCGGTGTTCTTTGGCTTCGCGTGTCTCTTTCGTTTCCTTGCTGCCCTTGACCGCTTTGGCCTCTTTCGCCTCTTTGCCTTCCTTGGTTTCTTTCACTTCAGGCCTGGGGACCTCGGGCCTTTTCGGCTTAACGGTTTCCTTCGGCGCAGGCGTGGGCAGCTTGAACGGCTCGGTGGCGCCGGCTTCTTTCAAAATCGCTTTGACGTTCTTGCCGCCGGGGTGTGCCTGGAATTCGGCGGCCAGTTGCTGCAGGCACGAGGAGAACTCGTAGCCCTTCGATTTCGAGATCGCTCGCTCGAGCCCCGGCGTTTGCCCTTTTTCTGCTTCGGCCGGAGTCACCACGCCGGTCAGCAGCAGGACGTTCATCATCGAATCGCTGACGGGAATCGTATGTCCGCCGAAAGCCAGCTGGACGACGTAGCCGAGCATGAAGCGCGAGATTCCGTTGCACTTGGCGATTTCCTGGATTGCCTTGCCTTGGTTCATCTTTCGCATGTCTTCGAGGTCGAAGCTGTAGCGGGCCTCGAAGATCGACTGCAGCGTCCGCTTGATGCGCGCTGCGGCGGCGTTCGGGTCGGGCAGATTGCGAAGCGCATCGGCCAGTTCGGTGACCGTCGTCACCCGCATTTCGTTCCAGTCGACGAACAGTTCCTGCATGCGCTGGAAAGCTTCCTCGGCCGCTTCGTAGCGGGCATCTTCCAGGCAACTGGCAAAGACCAGTTGCTCGAGCACGCTGCGACCTTCGGTTGCCGGCACCGGTTTGAAATGCTTTTTGAGAACCTTCTGCAGCAGTTGAATGCGATCGCCGCGATTGTTGCTAGTCATGCCACACGTGTTTCTGAGAAATGCGGAAGAGGTGGGTGCAAGTCCAGGGAGTCAACGGTCGGATATGGGAATCGGTCGGGTCGGGCGGGTCTGGGCAAGGGAGCCGGGGTGAGCAGATCGAGCAGAGCGGGCGCGTGTCGGGCTGCGGTTTTTAGCGGGCCTTTTCGCGAGCCTCTGCGCCGGCCCAGCGGCAGCAGCATTCGCCCCGACCGAGGCGTCGGCTGCCGGACGTTGGGCAGGGGCAGGTGGGCCGGGCAGTCGCATCACGACTTGAGCCCCTAGCCGGCGTCCGCATCGGCTGAGGAAGCCGGAGGAGGTTTGGTAGCCCGCGCCGCCGAGCTCGCATCGCCGCCCCCGCCTGCCTCGTGCTCGTGCTCGTGCTCGTGCTCGTGCTCGTGCTCGTGCTCGT
>JBQCEI010000717.1:0-3466 GCA_051960375.1 Aureliella sp.
CACCAAGACACGAAGACACCAAGCAAGCAATTCGCTTGGATTTTTGTGTCTTCGTGTCTTGGTGGTGAATTTTGCCCCCGATCGCTGTCCGCTTTTCGCCGGCGGCTGCAATTCCGTAGCAGGGCCAAAACGACCTTGAAAAACCTTTCCCGGTAGGAGCCAACAGATGAGCGATACCATTGAGTCCCTGCTGCAAGAAAACTTGCACAAAGTACAGGAGCTGCTCTCGGCCAGCGAGTCGATGCACGACGACGTCACGCACGTGCAATCGCTGGGCGAGAAGATCGAAGCGGAGTTCCAGTCCGCCAGCCAGGCCGCCCTCGAATCGCTGCACAGCCTGCAGTCGAGCATTGAGGCGCTGCATTCGGCCTCCGAGGCTGCGCAGCAATCGGCCATGGACAAGCTGCACGAACTCGCTTCCCGCGTCGAGCAATTCGAACAGCACTCGGGCGAGATCGCCGACCAGATCGTCGAGGCCGCTTCACAGGTCAAGCAGCAGGTCGACGAGGTCCAGTCGGTGTTCGAAGAACAACGGGCTCGCATCGAGAGCGAGCTTCCGTCGCTCGACGAGGCCCGCAGCGCTTTTCAAGACATGCTCAGCGAGGTCGGCGATCAACTGAGCGACGCCGCCAGCGACATCGGCGACAAGATCCAGTCGGCCGCCGAGGCGATCGAGGAAAAGAAGGCGGCTCTGGTCGACCAGCTCAAGAGCTGGGTCGACGACGGTCGCGAGAAGGTCGAGCAGATCACCGATGCCGTCGGCAATGCTCTCGAAGAGGCGAAGAACAAGCTGACCGAGGTCATCGATTCGACCACCGAAGCGGCCGAGAACGCGATCAACGACATCACGCACAAACTGAGCGACGAAGCCACGCAGGTTCTGGGTGACCTGGTCGACGAAGCGGGCCAAGTGCTCGACAGCGTCGAAAACACGTTCGACTCGCTGGGTGGCGACATCATCGACGGTATCGGCGGGGTCAGCGACAGCATCGATGAGGTTGTCGACCTGGTCAAGAAGATCGAACCGGTCCTGGAACTGGTCGACGAACTGCTGTGATTCGCCTTGCAAGAAGTGCATGCGATCGCAATCAGCCGGCGGCGTTAACCCCCGGTTTCTGGCCGCAAACCGCGGGCTACCGCCCGGCGGCTGATTCTTAGCGGCCGATGATAACTACGAAAACATTCTGGTAACCCAAAGGAAAACCGATCATGTCGATAGCCGATTTTGGCAACAGTGTTGAAGAAGTACGTCAAAAACTCAGCGAAATTCTGCCGCTGGTCGATGCCGGCCAGCAAGAAGTCGAGGAACTGCACGGCCAGTTGGGCGGCGAATTGGCCAGCGTGGAAGAACACTACACCTCACTGACCGATTCGCTGAAAAAGCTCGGTGAACTGGCCGAGAGCAGCGGCCACGACATCGACCAGGTCAAAGCCGACTACGACCAGGTCATCGAAGCGCTCTCGCAAGGCATGGAAGACATGCAACAGCGGCTCGAAGACCTTACCGGCGATCTCCAGTCGGCTAAGGAAGAGATCGATCAGGTGCTCGATCAGGCCGAGCAAGCCGTGCAGCAAGTAGGCGACACGATTTCCTCCGAATTTCAAAACATGTTCGAAGGAGTCGAACACTTGCGGGATGTGGTCGGCCAAATCGACGACGCCGTCAAGCAGCAAATCGATAGCCTCGTGCAAAGCGTCTCGGAGTTCGCTTCGCAGTTCCAGTCGGACTTGGAATCAGCTGAGCAAGCTGTGAGCACTTTCACCGATACGGTCTCCGATTTCGCATCCGGTCTGGGTGACGCGCTGACGACGCTCGGTGATTCGGCCAGCGATACGGCTTCGAGTTTTATCGATACGCTCACCGGCCATCACGACGGCTTGAGCGAATTCTTCAACATGTTTACCAGCGACTCGCAGAATCTGGCCGACGAATTCCAGTCGCTGATCACCGACATGTTTAGCGAGATGAAATCGTTTGCCGAGCAGGAAGTGGGCAGCGCGCTGAGCGACGCAGTGGAGAGCGCATTGCGATCCGGCGTCGAGGCGCTGGCGAGCGAAATCGTATCGAGCATCGCCACCACACAGGTCGGCGTGGCCACCACTGGCGCTCTCTCGCCGGTCCTGCCCGAGATCGTCGCCGCTCAGAAATTGACCGACTTGATCAATAGCATTTTGTAAGGGCAAGCCCCCGAATTTTTACCGCGCAGGACGCGGAGAGCGCGGAGCGATTTTGCGTCCTTGAAAAATCTTTTTGTTCCCTGTCCTAAAAAACAAGCCAACTGCAATTCAGTGTGCAGAGGAGATACTTAACCATGAGCCAAGATGACAAATTAAAACTGCTCGGACAAGTCGCGACCGATGTCCCCAGTCGGGCCAAAGAATTCGTTCAACAGGTGAGCGAGTTGCAGTCGCGGATGCAATCCAGCCAGTCGTCGTTCGAGTCGCTGCACGACAAAATCGACGAGCGGCTCAAGTCAGCTCAAGACGCGCTCAAGGCCTTCATCGACGACACCCATTCGCTGCAAGAACAGATCGCCAGCGAGGCCGACGCGGTGCAGTCGGCCTTCGATCAAGTAACCGAAGCCTGGCAACAGGGCTCGCAGCAAGCCGAATCGACCTTGGAACAATTGGAAACGGGGCTAAAGGACGTCGTCAGCGAGATCACCGATACGGCTCAGCAACTGAGCACCGAAGCGGAACAGATCGAAGCGGAGATTGCGCCCGCACAACAGCTTGTCGAAGAGCTCACCAGCAAAGCATCCGAAGGTTATTCGGCAATGCAAGACGCGTTCACCGCGCTGCACGATGCGGTCGATGCGGCTCAGCAAGCCTGCCAAGGCGTCCTGGATGAAGCCACGAGCTCACTGAGCGAACAGCAAGAGGCGGTGCGGAGCGCGATCGAACAAGTGGCAGAACAAAGCGGTTCGCTCGTGCAGGCCTTCGAGGACTCGCTGACCGATTTGCATCTGGACGTGCTGACGCCGGGCGTGAACGGACTGGGCGACGCGGCTCGCGAAAAGATCGAGAACGAAGTGCGCGAGTTGCTCGGCAACATCAAGGATTCGGTGACCGAGATGTTCGACGGCCTGGTCGACAAGCTTACCGAGGCGGGCGACGAAACGGCGGAGATCCGCGAACTGCTCAGTCCGATCATCGACCAGGTCGACGGTTTGATCGATCCGCTCAAGTCGCTGATCGACGCCATCAAGTCGATTGCCGATACGTTCTCGGCGATCGCGAGCATCTTCTAACGCCGCCCGCTGATTGCGTTCTTCTGGTGTCTTTGTGTCTTGGTGGTGATTCCTTCTTGAACCACAAAGACACAAAGGCACTAAGGCACTAAGAACCTGTCCGGGAAGTGGTCCAGCGCTAAAATACCATTGTGGAACAACTTAACGCAATGCAAGCATTTTAGCGTTCACTTCACGGAGGGGACGATGACTACTATACGGAAACCATATCCCAG
>JBQCEI010000718.1:0-5069 GCA_051960375.1 Aureliella sp.
ACGAGCACGAGCACGAGCACGAGCACGAGCACGAGCACGAGCACGAGCACGAGGATGGCGCGCGGATGGCGGTGCCGGTCTACGTGGAAAAAATTCTCGGCGCCGAGGAACCGTTGCCTGCGGCTTGGCCGGTGGTCGGCACTACGGGCTACGAGTTTCTCAATACGCTCAACGGCTTGTTCATTGAGCCGCAGGGCATGAACGACTTGCAGCGCATCTACCAGCGCTTCGTGCACGATCACGAGCACTTCGAAGAGATCGTTTATCAGTGCAAACGCTTGATTCTCCGCGGGCCCATGCAAAGCGAAGTGCAGTTGCTGGCCCACCGGCTCGATCGGCTGGCGCATCGCTTCCGGCACTCGCGCGACTTTACACTCAACGCCTTGCAGTACGCGCTCAGCGAGATCATCGCGTGCTTCTCGGTCTATCGCACCTACATTCGCGATGGCTCGGTATCGAAGCGCGACGAACAAGTCGTGCAGCGGGCCGTGGCTCAGGCTCGGCGCCGCAACCCCGCCTTGGAAACCAACACGTTCGATTTCGTCCGCAAAGTGCTGTTGCTCGCCGAGCCGGAAAATCTCGACGATGGCTCCTGGCGCGAACGCGAATTCCTGGTGGGCCGCTTTCAACAAGTCACCAGTCCGGTGCAAGCCAAAGGGGTCGAGGATACGGCGTTTTACCGCTATATCCCGCTCCTGTCGCTCGACGAAGTCGGCGGCGAACCGACATCGGCGGTCAAATCGGTCGCCGAATTCCACCAGCAGAACTTACAGCGGCTCGAGCAGTGGCCGGACAACATGCTGACGACGACCACGCACGATACCAAGCGCTCGGAAGACGTCCGCGCCCGGATCAACGTCCTGTCCGAGATCCCGGCTCAGTGGCGCGATACCGTGAACCGCTGGCATCGCTTGAACCGCAAGCACCTGCGCGACGTCGATGGCGAACCCGCGCCCAGCCGCAATGACCAGTGGCTGCTCTACCAAACGCTGGTCGGCATGTGGCCCGCCGCGCCGCCGTCGCCCGAGGAGCGTCAATCGATCATCGCTCGGTTGCAACAATACATGGAAAAGGCCACGCATGAAGCCAAGCTGCGGACGAGCTGGATCAGCCCCAGCCAATCCTACGACGCAGCGGTCCAAGAATTTGTCGCCGCCGTTCTGACCGATCCGGCCAGCAAGTTCTGCGTGCAGCTGCAGCAGTTCGTCGACACGATTTTGCACGCGGGACTGATCAACGCTGCCTCGCAGTTGCTGCTCAAACTCGCTGCCCCCGGCATGCCGGACATCTACCAAGGGCAAGAACTGTGGGATTTCAGTTTGGTCGACCCCGACAATCGCCGTCCAGTCGACTATCAATTGAGGCGACATTTGCTCGGCGAACTGCGCTACGAGACGAGCGAGCCGGAGCGCCGGCTGGCATTCATGAAAAACCTCGGCGCCAATCCGCGCGACAATCGGCTGAAGATGGCAGTGACCCGCGCCGGGCTGCGCTTCCGACAGCAACTCGGCCTGCCCGACAAGCACCTCCGCTACGTGCCGCTCGAGGTGCGCGGTGAGCACGCCGAACACGTGTGCGCCTTCGCCTGGCACCGCGTGCAAGACGGCAACGAGGTGCCCGTGGGCATCGTACTGGTGCCGCGCCTGGTCCAGCGGCTGACGGCTCGTCCGCGCGGACGCGGCAAAGCGGCCGTCTTCGAGAGCGCCTTCAGCCCGATCGGTGCCGAGGTCTGGCGAGATACGTCAGTCGTGCTCGACGCCACGACCGAACAGCCGCTGGTCAACCAGTTCACCGGCCAGAGCGTCTCGTGCCAACGCAACGAGATTCCCGTGGCGGAACTGCTCGCCGATTTCCCACTGGCGCTGCTCGCATCGGAGTAGTGCCTTAGCCGGCGCGGCGCACTTGCCCATGCGCTGCGCTGCTCGGGCCGCGGAAAAGGTTGGCTATCGTGTGTGGTACATCACGCCGTGATGTGATTCGCACCTGCCGAGAAGGCATGTCCAACGTTCGTTACATCAAACCGACTTGCCGGGTGCCGTCACATCAGGGCCTGATGTACCACAGACCATCGCTGACCTGTATTGCGCTGCGAAGCTTGAACGCTTGGCCAAGCATTGCGCTGCTCGGGCCGCGGAAAAGGTTGGCTATTGTCTGCGGTACATCACGCCGTGATGTGCTCCGAACCTGCAGGAAAGCTTAAACGCTTGGCTGCGTTCTTCCCCCAGCGACACCGGCTTGCCGGGTGTCAAAAAGCGGACGCCAACGATAAGCTGATGGACTCGCTGTGATGCTTCTTTGCAAAGAGGACGGAAGATCCGATGGAATATCGACAACTCGGCGGCTCGGGACTGAAAGTACCTGTCCTCAGCTTTGGCACCGGCACCTTTGGCGGCGGAAATGAATTGTTTCGGGCTTGGGGACAGACTGATGTTGCTGAAGCGACCCGCTTGATCGACGTTTGCCTCGAAGCAGGGCTGAATATGTTCGATTCGGCCGACATCTATTCCGGTGGGCTGGCCGAAGAGATTCTGGGCCAGGCGCTCAAGGGGCGCAGAAATCAAGCGCTCATTTCCACCAAGGCGACCTTTCGCATGGGCGACGGTCCAAACGACGTCGGCTCGTCGCGCCACCACCTGATCGAGTCGATCGAGGGCAGCCTCAAGCGTTTGCAAACCGACACCATCGATCTGTTCCAATTGCATGGCTTCGATGCGCTGACTCCGGTCGACGAGGTGCTCAACACGCTCGACAACTGCGTGCGAGCCGGCAAGATTCGCTACATCGGATGTTCCAACTTCTCGGGCTGGCACCTGATGAAGTCACTCGCCGTCTCCGACCGCTACGGACTGGCTCGCTATGTTGCCCATCAGGCTTATTATTCGCTGGTCGGCCGCGACTACGAATGGGAACTGATGCCGCTGGCGCTCGATCAGAAAATCGGAGCGGTCGTCTGGAGTCCGCTGGGCTGGGGCCGGCTGACCGGCAAGTTCCGCCGCGGCCAGCAACTGCCTGAAACATCTCGTCGCCGAAGCGCATTTTCCAATGACAAGGGACCGCCGGTGCCCGACGAACACGTGTATCGCATCGTCGATGCCATCGACAAAATCGCTGCGGAAACGGGCAAGACTGTGCCGCAAATCGCCCTCAACTGGTTGCTGCAGCGTCCATCGGTATCCACCGTCATCATCGGCGCTCGCAACGAAGAACAACTGCGTCAGAACCTTGGCGCGGTCGGCTGGAATCTCACGGCTGAACAAGTGGCGGCGCTCGACGCAGCCAGCGCCACTGCGCTCCCCTACCCTTACTGGCACCAGCGCGGATTCGCCGAACGCAATCCGCCGCCGGTCTGAGCGCGGTCATTCCCTTCGATCAATCTAGCGCTAGAAATATCTCACGTGGACGAACAGCAATCGCTCGCCAAACGCATCACCGAGCTGGAGTTTCAGCTGGCTCACCATCAGCGGCTGTGCGAACAGCTCAACGAAGTGGTCGTCGGGCACACCCAGCAGCTGCTGCGCATGGAGCGCGCCATGGCCCGCCTGGAAGAGCAACTCAAATTGGTGCGCGAACAACGCAAAGAAGCCTTCGATCCCGGAATCGAAAAGCCGCCGCACTATTGAGCCGGTTTCACCACGAAGACACCAAGACACAACGAAGAACCGCGCGCACTCTCTAGGACGCTAGATTAGCTGGCGCAGCTGGCGGCTGGCGGCAATGAGTGCGTCGGCGGCGCGGTCGATGTCTTCGGTGGTAGTGAAGCGGCCGATGCCGAAGCGCAGGCTACTGCGGGCCGCTTCGTCGCTCAGTCCGATCGCTCGCAGGACATGGCTCGGACGCGGCTCGGCCGAAGTGCACGCGCTGCCGCTGCTGACGGCCAGCTCGGGAACGGCTAGCATGAGGCTTTGTCCTTCGACCGGCATGAAGCTGCAATTGAGATTGCTCGCCATGCGAAGTTCCGTTCGCTCAAGCGCCGGGCCGTTGAGCCCCAAGCCCTCGATGCCGTCGGCCAAGCGACCGTAGAGCCGACCGCGGAGCTCCGCAATCCGCGGCCGCTCCTGGCTGGCTAGTTCGTCGCACCGCTCGAGCGCCTTGGCCATCGCCACGATGCCCGGCGAGTTGAGAGTGCCCGATCGACGGTTGTCCTGCTGGCCGCCGCCCCACACTTGCGCTTGGATGCGGACGCGCCGCGGCGAGCGGCGAACGTACAGCCCGCCGACCCCCTTGGGACCGTAGAACTTGTGCGCTGAAAAACTGAGCAGGTCGACATCCAGTTCATCCACCTTGACCGGCATGCGGCCGACCGCTTGAGTGGCGTCGGTGTGGAACACGACGTCGTAGCGGCGGCAGAGGGCCGCGATCTCTTTCAGCGGCTGCAACGCACCGATCTCGTTGTTGGCCATCATGATTGAGACCATCGCAGTCCGCTCATCGATGGCGCCGGCCAACTGATCCAGATCGATCGTACCGGCCGCCTCGTGCTGGTTATCTCGCACCGGTAGCAGCACGACTTCGAACCCCTGCTGCTCGAGCCGCTTGAGCGGATCGAGAATCGCGCGATGTTCGGTGACGCAGCTGATGATCTGGCGACGCGTCTGACGCGGATGCATCGCATAGCCGAACAGAGCGAGATTATTGCTCTCGGTGGCGCCGCTGGTGATGACGATGTCTTCACCTCGAGCACCAAGTTGCCTGCCGATCGATTCGATCGATTCGGAGACCCACTCGGCAACCTGGCGTCCGCTTTCGTGCGTGATGCTGCCGGCATTGGCGAAAAACTCGGTCAGCAGCGGCAACATCACCTCGACGACGCGCGGATCAACCGGCGTGGTCGCGTGGTTATCCAAGTAGATCACGTTGCACCTTGAGCGATTCAAGCCACGAAGCATAATCGCCCGCGGCGATGTGCTCGCGAATGGCCGACATGAGCTGTTGGTAGAACGTCAAGTTATGGTGCGTAAGCAGAATCGGCCCAAGCATCTCCTGGGCGATGAATAGATGCCGCAAGTAGCCGCGGCTGTGGCGACACGCCAAGCAAGGACAATTCTCATCGAGCGGCCGCGTATCGTCGG
>JBQCEI010000719.1:0-2062 GCA_051960375.1 Aureliella sp.
GCTCACCGTGATGAAAGGGCCGTGCTTTTCGCCGGAGACGGTCAGAACTTCGCAGTCGCGGACGCGCTCGATGAAATCGGAGGCATCGGTTGGCATCTGGCCCGCGGCCGCTGCGTTCTGAGCACCAGCCGGAGTGGCTGCCTGCGTATCGTCGGCCACTTCACTGTCCGCTGTGTTGTCCGCTGCATTTTCTGCTGCAGGCGAATCGGCCAGCGCCGCTGGAGCCTCGACCAGTTGCAAGCGAACGGTGGTCGCGATCGCCAAGCAAAGCATCGCCGCGATGATGCATTTTTGGAGAAGACGGCTTGCGAGCGAAGGTGCCCAATCGCTTTGCAGAATATGCATGACTCGGTCTTCAAAGTCGGCAGGGCTAGCCGACATCGATACCGCGCACGAGAACGGTTCGGCCTGAACCGGCGTGCGCAGGCTTAAACGCTCGATCACCGCAACGAGATCCTCCGCATAGCGGCTGCCCGAGATGCCCGTCTGCAAGACGCGCTGGTCGGTGGCCAGTTCGCGAGCGACGGCCATTTGGCGATCGATCATCCAGCTCGCCGGATGGAACCAATACATTGCCCGCATGACCTTCGAAGCGAGCTGGCCGAGCGTATCGCGGCGAGCGACATGGGCCAGCTCGTGCAGCAACACCGATCGCTGCTCGCCGGCAGGCCAGGCTTCAAAATCCGCCGGCAACAACACCGTCGCTCGACGCACTCCATAGGTGAGCGGCATTGAGAGGGTTGGGCAAACTCTCGCAACGGGAGTTCGCGCGAGTCCGATCTGCTCGGCGACCGATTGCAGTACAGCCAACGCATCGCCACGCAGCTCGCGGCCGCTATTTGCCAAGTGCTTTAAACGCATCGCTCCCGTAAGCATTCTCAGCAGAAGCGAGAAAACTCCGAGCGCATAAATGCCGACTAGTAACGTCCACAGCCAGGGGATTATTTGACTCGCGCGCAAAGGTCGTTGAACCGGACCATCAGACGCTTGTGTTGCGGGTGGCAGCCGCTGGCCGGTCGCTTGTATGGCCGGCTCGATTGCACTGCCGGCGTCTTCGGAGGGCCCTGCGGCACTCTGCGGCAGCATCGTCTCTTCAGCGGGCTCAACCTCGTGCGACGATGCGTACGCACGCATCGCTTGGTGCGCGTGGTCCGCCGCGACGTGGCGATCGAGCTCCGGCCGGGCCAAGCCCGTGTCGGACTCGGGAGCGGGGCCGGGCTGCGCGATCGCCACCGGCCAGCCACCGACCAGCCAATGTGCCGGCAGCAGCGGCAACGCCAACAAAACCGCGGCGAGCCAAGTCGAGTACCGCAGCCCTACAGATCGCTTGCAGAATCTTGAGACGGTGCCAGCAGCGAGTGCCATGAGCGCTAATTGGAGACTAGCCAATAGCCACGCGGCCGCCACCGAATGTTCGGCTAGCCACGTCATCAACGAGCCCAGCGAGTCGATCATTTTCGGCGCTCCGTATCTTTGAATTGGTCGATGAGCTTTCGCAGCCGCTCGATCTGCTCAGCATCGAGCTTGGTTTTCGGATCGGCCAGATGCGCCGCCAAGGCATCTTCGACCGAACCTTTGAAGAAGACATCCAAGACTTTGCGCAGCGCCGAGGTCGCAGCCGACTTGCGCGGCACCGCCGGGCGGTAGAGAAAGCGTTTGCCATCGCGGCGATGTTTCACCACCCCTTTTTCTTCGAGGATGCGCAGCTGCGTGCGCACCGTCGCATTGGCCAGCTCGATCGGCAGCCCATCGCAAATATCGCTGGCGCTGGCTTCGCCCAGCTTGTAAAGCAGGTCGAGAATCTGCCGCTCTCGCCGCGTCAATTCCGCGCTCACTCTGGCCGCCCCTCCCATCGCTCCCAGTCATCCCCATCGCAACGTGTTAAAAAACTAACAGTTCCACTGCCGAGATGCAACAGATCACTGTTATTTTTTTAACAGTTATTTTCGCTCGTGCTCGTGCTCGTGCTCGTGCTCGTGCTCGTGCTCGTGCTCGTGCTCGTGCTCGTGCTCGTGCTCGTGCTCGTGCTCGTGCTCGTGCTCGTGCTCGTGCTCGTGCTCGT